>JANXVK010000112.1 GCA_025351675.1 Rhizobacter sp. | reverse complement strand
GCCGAGTTCGGCAAGGCCTTCGCGTCGCAGAATATGCGCGACGCGACGCTGCAGGACTTTCAGCAGTCGCAGGCTTGGGGCATCCGGGGTTTTCCGACGCTGGTCGCGGAACATGGTGACCACTTGCATCTGGTGGGCAGCGGCTTCATGCCGATCGGGACGCTGCGCGAGCGCCTGTCGGGCGCGGCCACCGCGCACGATCAGCAGCACTGACGCGGCGAGCCGGCGCTTGTCGCGCGGCAACATCTGCATACGCGGGCACAATCGGCGCCGCCATCATCTTCGGAATGCAAATGAACAAACTCATGTGTGCCGGCGCTGCCGTGCTCGGCCTGTACGTCACCATCAGCGCCGCGGCGCAAGGCGATCTGATCGCCGTCAACAGCAAAGAGGCCGGCGCGCTGGTCACGCCCAGCGGGCTGGTTTACAAGTCGATGCGCGACGGCACCGGCGCAAGCCCGACGGCTGCCGACACGGTCAAGGTCCACTACCGCGGAACGCTCGCGGACGGCAGCGAATTCGACAGCTCGTACGCCCGCAATGCGCCGGCACAGTTTCCGCTCGGCGGGGTCATCCCGTGCTGGACCGAAGGCGTGCAACGCATGAAGGTCGGCGGCAAGGCGAAGCTGACCTGCCCCTCGAAGATCGCCTACGGCGAGCGGGGTGCCGGCAACGGGAAAATCCCGCCGAACACCCCGCTGCAGTTCGAGGTCGAACTGCTGGAAATCGCCAAGCGCTGAGGGTCGATCCGCATCGCCGCCGGCGCACCGCGGGCGTCGGCGCACGGCCTTTCAGCACGACCCGAACGCCGTCGGCCCCACGCTGTGGGGCCGGATGTCGCTGACCTTGCGCAGCCGCGTTGCAGCCGCGAAGGCCCCGCTCGTCGGTCGACGATGCTGCCCGCACGACTCCGGCAGTGCCGCCGCGGGCCGCGATAATCGCGGATGACCCGCACCGACACCCCGCCTGCTCCCGCACCCGCCGGCGCATCCTTTTCGACGCTGCCGCTGGCAAAGGCGCAACTCGCCAATCTCGCCACGCTCGGCTACCACGCGATGACCCCGGTGCAGGCCGCAAGCCTGCCGCTGGCGCTCGCCGGCGACGACCTGATCGTGCAGGCGCAGACCGGCAGCGGCAAGACCGCTGCGTTCGCGCTCGCGCTGCTGGCCAAACTCAGGCTCGATGGCCAGACCCAGCCGTTCGCAGTGCAGGCGTTGGTGCTGTGCCCGACGCGCGAACTCGCCGACCAGGTCACGACCGAGATCCGGCGTCTCGCGCGCAGCGAAGACAACGTCAAGACGCTGACGTTGTGCGGCGGCGTGCCGCTGCGCAACCAGACAGAGAGCCTGAAGCACGGCGCGCACGTCGTCGTCGGCACGCCCGGGCGCGTGCTCGATCACCTCGACCGCGGCGCATTGACGCTGAGCGCGCTGACCACGCTCGTGCTCGACGAGGCCGATCGCATGCTCGACATGGGCTTCTTCGACGACATCGCGCGCCTCGCCAAGCTGTGCCCGAAGAACCGCCAGACGCTGCTGTTCTCGGCCACCTATCCCGAGGGCATCGCGAAGCTCGCGCAGCAGTTCCTGCGCGCGCCCAAAGAGGTGAAGGTGCGCTCGCAGGTCGATGCCGCGCAGATCGAGCAGCGCTTCTACGAGGTCAGGGAGAACGAGCGCCTGCACGCCGTCGCACTGTTGCTGCAGCACTTTCGTCCGGCCAGCACGCTCGCGTTCTGCAACACCAAGCAGCAATGCCGCGACCTCGCCGACGTGCTGCGCGCGCAGGGCTTCGCGGCGCTGGCGCTGCACGGCGAGCTCGAGCAGCGCGAGCGCGACCAGGTGCTGATCCAGTTCGCGAACCGCAGCTGCTCGGTGCTGGTCGCGACCGACGTGGCCGCGCGCGGGCTCGACATCGCGCAGCTCGAAGCGGTGATCAACGTCGACACCACGCCGGATGCGCCCTTGCACATCCACCGCATCGGCCGCACCGGGCGCGCCGACGCGAAGGGGCTCGCGCTGAGCCTGGCGAGCCTCGACGAGATGGGCAGCGTCGGAAAAATCGAACTGGTGCAGGGCGCGGAGGTGAAGTGGTATCCGCTCGCCGAACTCACGCCCACGCCGGGCGGCCGGCTGCTGCCGCCAATGGTGACGCTGCAGATCGTCGGCGGCCGCAAGGAGAAGATTCGCCCGGGCGACGTGCTGGGCGCGCTCACAGGCGAGGCGGGCTTCGCTGCGAGCCAGATCGGCAAGATCAACGTCAACGAGTTCTCGACTTACGTGGCGGTCGACCGGCAGATCGCCGAGCAGGCGTTGCAGGCGCTGTCGGCCGGCAAGGTCAAGGGCAAGAAGGTCAAGGTGCGCCTGATTCAGGAATAGCATCGCGCCGACGGTCGCGCGCGGCGCGCGCCTACAGGCCCGCACGTGCCCGCACGCGACAGTCGATCGCATGACAGCCCAATCCACCCTTCTCCTGATCGCGGCGGCGACCGCCCTCGCCGGCTGCGGC
>JANXVK010000346.1 GCA_025351675.1 Rhizobacter sp. | reverse complement strand
CGCAACGCTCAAGGGCTATTTCAATCTGCGCAGGGAACCTTGAGGGCAAACCAGTCATGCTGCGTCGCCGCGCGCGAGCGCGTTCCGCCGCGAGCTTCCAGCACCTCGTTCTCCGCCTGTTCTCGCTCCCGAATGCCCGCTTTGGGTCGCAAGGCGAAGTTCGCCTTGCCTACGGCTGATCAACTTTGCTGATTGGGGCAAGTCGTGCGTTGGCGCGCGAAGTAACTTGGCAGCGGCCTTTGAAACACAATTCGTCGTCCCCGGCGAGAGGCCTCGCCGTCCTCCATGCGATCAAGTGGATCCAATGCGCCACCAGGCCGGCAACAGTCGGAGCACTGCCGGAGAGGCAAACCGGTCGTCGATCAAGTGGACAACACCACTATCGGTCAGTGTCCTGATCACTCGACCCGCAGCTTGAACGACCTTCCGGACTCCCGGGAACAGATATGTGTAGTCGTGGCCTGCGCCATACGCCATTTGAAGACGACGGCTTACCTCCGCGTTGACCGGGTTGAACTGAGGGAGGCCGAGCGTTGCCACGAAAGCACCGATGAGCCGGGTTCCGGTCAGGTCGATACCCTCCGAGAACGACCCTCCGAGAACCGCGAACCCCACACCGCGGCCGTTCCCATCGAATCGCGCCAAAAACGCTTCGCGCTCGGTATCGCCCATGCGGCGACCTTGCTTCCATGTCGGGATCTGAGGATGGCGCGCGGTGAACTCACCGACAGCCAGTTCAAGGTATTCGAAGCTGCTGAAGAACGCGATGTAGTTGCCGGGAAGGGCAGCGTACTGATCGCCGATGAGGCGCGCGATGGGAGCGAGCGAGCGGGCACGATCGCGGTAGCGGGTCGAGACATGGCGCGCGATGTGGACTGTCAACTGGTTCGCATGAAAGGGCGCTGCGATGTCCAGCCAGGCGGTGTCGTGGGGTAACCCGAGTGTGTCGCCATAGAAGGTCGAGGGTGTGAGCGTCGCGGAGAAGAGCACAGTCGTCCGCGTTGCCGCAAAGCGAGGCTTCAGAAACGGTGCGGGCAGCACGTTACGCACGCACAAGGTCGAGCAAGACCCGCCGCGGCGCGGCCGTTTCTCGCCGTCGAGCGAGACATCGAATATCGAGTGCGTGTCGAAAGTGTCGAGCAGGCGTGCAAACTGCAGCGCGTCGAAATAGAACTGGAGCAACGCGCCGTTGACTGCGGTGGGGCTCTCGGCAAGGTGTTCCGACATCGCTGCGATCGCGTCTCGCAACGCCGACGCGAATGCGCGCGGCGGCTCGCTCAGTACCGCGTACGGCTCGACCTGCTGTTTGGTCAATCGAGTCCAGCTCCGCTGCACGCGATCCAGGCTTGGTTTGAGCGGAGGAGGGGCTGCCGCCCTCACCGCCTGCAACTGATCGGACCGGAGCACTGCGCTGTACATCGTTCGTGCGCGATCGATCAGGTTGTGCGCTTCGTCGATAAGAACGCCGACCCGCCACCCGTTCGCGACCGTCGAGCCATGCAGCATGGCGGTGCTGTCGAAGAAGTGGTTGTAGTCACCGACGATCACGTCGCACCAACGTGCCACCTCCTGGCCAAGGTAGTACGGACAAACCTCGTGCGAGAGGGCGATCTCTCGAAGCCTCGCCTTGGTCAGCGTGCCGGCCGAAACGGCGGCTGATCGAGCTGCGGGCAGGCGATCGTAGAAGCCTTGGGCGAGGGGGCACGAATCCCCATGACACACCTTGTCCGGATGCTCGCAGGACTTTTCTCGCGCGACCAGTTCGATCACTCGAAGCGGCATCTCGGATTCGCTCCGGCAGATGGTCTGCAGCGCTCCGAGCGCCATCGCGCGACCGGTCCCTTTGGCCGTCAGAAAGAAGATTTTGTCGAGTTCCTTAACGGGGCAGGCCTTGAGCAACGGAAACAGCGTGGCCACGGTCTTGCCAATGCCGGTTGGCGCCTGCGCCAGCAGACAGCGGCCGAGGCGGGCGGCGTTGAACACGCCCTTCGCGAGTTCGCGCTGTCCCTCCCGGAACTCCGAATGCGGGAACTTCAGATCGACGAGCGCTGAATCGCGGCGCTCGCGATGCACGAGCTCATCGTGCGCCCATGCGATGAAGCGCTCGCACAGTGACTCGAAGAAGGCCTGCAGTTCGGCCGCCGTGCACACCTGAATGAGCGGAGGCGCCTCCGTCTGCCTGCCGACATCGAAGTAGACGAGCGAGACCGTCAGGGTCGGCAGGTCCAACTGGCGGCACATCAATGCGCCGTACAC
>JANXVK010000311.1 GCA_025351675.1 Rhizobacter sp. | reverse complement strand
GTCGCCGGCGGCGGTGGCCGGTCGACGATCCCGGCACCACGAAGACAGTGAAGTCGACTCGCCGACGCGGGACCTTGGGTCCCCGTCGGCGCGCCGACCACGGCGCTCAGGTCAGCGAATCTTGCCGAGGGTCCAGCACGTCCCGGCAATGGATGCCGACTCTTTGGTGATTGGCGTCAACCGGGAGTACAGGAAGCCCTTTGCTTCGACCGGCACCTTGGTGCCCGTCTGCATCAGCCAGCGCGCCATCTCGGCCATCGCCTTGGCCTGACTCGGAACGTCGTAGTTCAGGTACATGTCATAGCCGCCTGCGGCCACTTGATCGCACGCACCCTTTTGTTCGCCACCACCTGAAGTGATGACGAACACCTTGCCCGTCAACCCTGCCTCTTTGACGGCAGCCGCCACGCCCACGCCCTGACCATCCCAGAAATCGATGATCGCGCAGAGATCAGGATGCTGACGCAGCACGGTTTGCGTAATGCCTTTGGCCTTGCCGGCATCCCAGTCGGCGGCTTGGCTCGACACGACCTTCAGTTGCGGGTTGTTGGCCAGGATATTCTCGATGCCCTTCAGCGTGTACGCGCTCGGCGCCGATGCCGTCGGACCCTGAACAATCGCCAGCTTGTTGGACTTGCCCTTGCATGCGTTGACCGCCGCAGTCGCTGTCGTTTCGCCGATCTGCACCCAGTCTGCGCCGACGTAGGCGGCGGTCTGGTAAACCGACTTCATGTTGACCTGAATGACCTTGATGCCCTCGGCCTCGGCCTTCTGGAACAGCTTGGCGTAGGTCTGGACGTCCGGGTTGTGGGCAATGATGATGTCGGGCTTGCTCGCGATCAACGTCGTCAGCGCCTGCGCACCGGCGTTGGTATCCCAGTTGGGATCACGGACGACGACGTTCACGCCGAGGGGTTCCAGTTCCTTCTTTATGCCCTCGAGCCAACCACGGGTCAGGTCGAAACTCAGGGCGATCGGCAGGTAGGCGACCGTTTTGCCCTTCATCGTCTTGATGTAGTCGTCGCGCCCTGGCTCGTTCAAGCCTTTCAATTGCGCGAAGGCACTGCTGCCCACGCCGAGCAGGCCGATCGCCACTGCCATCGAGCCGATTGCATTCCAGCCACGTTGGCTGCCAGTACGAAAATACATAGTTGTCTCCTTTTCGGGTTGTCGAGATGACGAAACTGATGTCGTCAGAAATTCGTGACTGCCTTAGACGTCACCTTGCTGCGCGGTGTCTTCGTTGCGCGGATTCAGGAACGTGTCGAACAGAAGCGCGCTCAACAACACGATGCCCTTGACGACGTTCTGCGCCGAATAGGACACGTCGAGGATCGTCATTCCGTTCAGAAGAATGCCGATGAGAAGCGTGCCGACGATGACGTTCGAAACGCGACCCCGGCCACCGGTCATGCCGATGCCGCCGATGATCACGATGAGAATGACGTCGTAGATCATGGTTGAGTTGTAGATGCGCGTCGGCATGGTCTGAATCGCCGCCGCCATCACGATGCCGGCGTAGGTCGCGACAAGCGCAGACAGCACATACATGAGCACGATCATCGGACGCGTGGGAATTCCCGAAGTGCGGGCCGCGTGCGGGTTGTCGCCAAGCGCATAGACGAAGGTGCCGAGCCTGGTCTTGCGAAGGAACAGTGTTATCGCCACCGCAGCGAGCCCGAACATGATGATCGGCTTGGGAACGAACCCGACAGGGTCGCTGCCGATCCATTCGATGGCCTTGAGTTGAGGAACCCATGGCACGACGTCCAGCGGAAAGAACATGGCCTGGCCCATGCCCGCCAGAAAGATGCCGGTCCCCAAAGTCGTGAAGAGCGGCGAGATCTCGACGTACGCGATCAAGAAGCCGTTGATCAGCCCGAAGGCGAGTGCGAGCGAGATCGCAGCGACCAAGGCGATCGGGAGCGAATGTCCGTTTTGAACCAGTTGCAGCAGCAATCCCGAGGGCACAACCAGGAGCGCGACCATGGACAGATCGATGCCTCGACCGATCACGATCACGGCCATGCCGAGACTCAGGATTCCGAGGATGGCGACGTTTTGAAGCAACGCCATCATGTTGAGCACGGACAGGAACGACGGAAGGAATATCGAGAATCCCACCGCCATGAGGAGGCTGATGGCAATGACGACGGCCTGTTGCGTAAATATGTGCTTCTTCAATTTGTGCTTTCCTGGGCTCGAGTCGAAATTGGGTCGTTGCGTTGTGCGTAGGCGCCCGACAAGCCGTACGGGCTGAAGACCTGGTTGGGTGAAGTGCGCCTCACGCCCTGACTTCCGCGCTTCAGTTTTCCATCGACCACGCGGCCAGCGCCACGTCTGATGATCGAGACTCCCCGGCGACTCGTAAAGCGTTGGTTGACGACGCCGCCATCACGCATTTCGATGCCGGGACGTGTCGGGCGATGCAAGGCGGCATTCATGACTGAGCCTCCGACTGCAAGTGCGCGACGAAGAGCCGTGCCGCGACGGGCAGGCTCTCCAGCGAGCGAACGCAGATGCGCAGCTCTCGGCTGGCCCAGGACTCGGCCAGCGTCAGCACCTGCAGCTTCGCAAGGTGGCCGTACCGTTCCGCGATCGACCTCGGCATCAGCGCTACGCCCATACCCGCCTCGACCATGACACTGAGCGCATCGAAGCTGGTGACCTGTAGGCGGCACCGAAACGGCAGGCCCGTCTCCTGGGCGGCCTTCAGCAACTGTTCGTTGATGTAGCTGCCGGTGTGCAACCCGACGTAGTCATACACCAGCGTTTCCGCGATGCCGACCTGGCGGCACGCGGCGAGTGGATGGTCGAGTGGCACCACGACGACCAGTTCATCGCGCCGATAGGGCAGCGACAGGAGGTCCTCGGCATCGCCGTGTCCGTGGGCGTACAACCCCACGTCCGCCGCATTCGACGCGATGCCTTGCCGTACGGCGCTGCTGATCCTTTCCTGCAGTTGCACTTGCACCTGTGGGAAGCGCGCCATGAACGAGCGCAGGCTGCCCGGCATGAATTCGGTGATCGTCGAGATGTTCGCGAACACCCGTACCAAGCCGCGTGCGCCCGACGCGTGATCTTTGAGCCGACCATGGATGCTGTCGAGATCGTTCAGCACATTGCGCGCCAGACCGAGCAGTTCCGCGCCGGCCGCGGTGGGTTCGATGCCACGGTTGCTGCGCTTCAGCAATCTTGTCTTGAGGCTGTCCTCGAGATCGCTCAGTCGTTTGCTCACCGCCGATGCCACCATGTGTTCGCGCTCGGCGGCAGCCGCGATGGTGCCGGTGTCAATTACCGCGACAAACAGGTGCAGCGTCTGGGGGTCGATCCAGCTGCGAGATTCCGCGCCTACCCGATGTCCCGGAACCCACCGCGGCACCTCAACGCCCACGGCGGCCGTGCGAAACGCAGGCTCGCGCAAGGAAGGATCGGAACAGCGTTGCATCGGCTATAAATCTTCTATGAGAGAAAAAAATCTACCATCGTGGAAGAAGTATGCGCCGTATCGCAGCGCCAAACATGCCGATCGGGGGTAATTACTGAGAAGATACTTGTCGATGTGACGGCCGAGCTAACGCCGGCAGTGCGGAAATTGGACATCCAATTTCTCCTAAAGTAGAATTTTGAGATGCCCAGACAACCCACCGACCGTTCCGTCACCGATCCCGCCTCAGCCCAGCGCGTTGCGAAGCGCCGCGCCGCGACATCCGCCCGCGAATCGGACGAAGCCATCAGCGCGGAGCTCGGTCTTCGCATCAAGGCCCTGCGGACCGATGCGAACTACACCCTGGAAGACCTGTCCCGGCGGTCGTCTGTCAGCCGGGCCATGCTGTCCAAGGTGGAGCGGGGTGAAAAGAGCCCGACACTTCCGGTCATCGTCCGTATCGCTGGCGGACTCGGCCTGCCGTTGTCGGCGCTGCTCGGGGCCGAGCCGGATCTGGCGGACGTCGCCGTCATCCGTGCATCGGAGCGCTTGGCATTCCGCGATCCGGAGACAGGATTCGAGCGATGGGTTCTTTCCCCCGCACACCTGGACAACGGCGTGGAGTTCGTCATGCATTTCATGCCGCCGGGTCGGTCCACGGGCGTCTTGCCGCCCTACGCGGTGCCTACCGAAAAGTATCTCGCGGTCAGCACCGGGCAACTCACGGTTTACGTTGACAACAAGCCGCATGTTCTGAAGGCCGGCGACTCGATGTACTTCGAGGTGAAGTCACCGTATCGCTTCGCGAACGACGACGGTCACGTGGCCTGCGTCTATTACATGACGATCGTTCGCAAGCGCTAGGGATGGTCTGCTTTAACCGCTTCGAGATGTGCTGACGCCGCTGATTCGAGTCGATGGGCTGGCTCAGGCCGCGGGTTGTGGGTTCTCCGACCACTTTCATTGCTTTGGCGGTCGCCTTGGCGGTTTGCAAGCGCACT
>JANXVK010000293.1 GCA_025351675.1 Rhizobacter sp. | reverse complement strand
TGCGGTGCACGTAGTCTTCGGCGTTGAACGGCACGTCGAAGTTGAAGACCGCCGGCAGGTCGGCGATGTCGAGGCCGCGGGCGGCCACATCGGTCGCGACCAGCACGTCGACATCGCCGCGCTTGAAGGCGTCGAGGGCCTTCAGGCGCTCGTCCTGCGACTTGTCGCCGTGCAGCGCGTTCGTGCGCAGGCCGTCGCGCTCGAACGAGCGCGCCAGGCGCGCGCAGCCGAGCTTGGAGTTGACGAACACGAGCGCCTGCGTCAGCGCGCGGTCCTTGATCAGTTTCAGCACCGCCGCGCGCTTGTCGTCGGTGGCGACGCTGAAGAAACGCTGCTCGACATTCGTGGCCGTCGCGTTCGGGCGCGCCACCTCGACCAGGATCGGATCCTGCAGGTAGCTCTCGGCCAGGCGCTTGATCTCGGTCGAGAAGGTGGCCGAGAACAGCAGCGTCTGGCGCGTTTTCGGCAGGTGACTCAGAATGCGCTGCAGGTCGGGCAGGAAGCCGATGTCGAGCATGCGGTCGGCCTCGTCGAGCACGACGTACTCGACCTGGTTGAGGACGCAATTCTTCGCCTCGATGTGGTCGAGCAGCCGCCCCGGCGTCGCCACCAGCACTTCGACGCCACCTTTGAGCTCGAGCGTCTGCGGCTTCATGTCGATGCCGCCGTAGACGACCGCGACGCGCAACTTGGTCTGCGACGCGTAGCCCTTGATGTTGGCGGCGACCTGATCGGCGAGCTCGCGCGTCGGCGCGATCACGAGCGCGCGCACCGGGTGGCGCGCCGGCGACATGCTGGCGTTCTCGTGGCGCAACATCTTGTGCAGCAGCGGCAGCGAGAACGCGGCGGTCTTGCCGGTGCCGGTCTGCGCGGCGCCCATCACATCACGGCCGGCGAGCACGATCGGGATCGCCTTGGCCTGGATCGGCGTCATTACGGTGTAGCCCTGCGCGGCGACGGCGCGCTGCAGGCTCTCGGCCAAGCCGACGCTACTGAATTCGAGGGAGACGGGGGGTGCAGCTTCGCTCGCAAAGTCGCCGTGCGGCAGGGGTTCAGCGCGCTCCGCACTGTTCTCTATCATGTTTTCGGTCATCTCCCTATTATCGCCCTTCCGGGTTGACCGTGCGGAGCCGCCGGATTCGCTCACTAGAATACCGCCTTCCGTCACGCCCGAGTGCGACCATGAAAGTGATCACCACCGCCATCGAAGGCGTGCTCATCCTCGAACCCAAGGTGTTCGGCGATGCGCGCGGGTTCTTCATGGAGAGCTTTAACCAGAAGGCGTTCAACGAGGCTGTCGGCAACGAAGTCCTGTTCGTGCAGGACAACCATTCGCGCTCGAGCAAGGGTGTGTTGCGCGGGCTGCACTATCAGCTCCCGCCGCATGCGCAGGGGAAGCTGGTGCGAGTGGTCAACGGCGCGGTATTCGATGTGGCCGTCGACATGCGGCGCAGCAGCCCCACGTTCGGCCGCTGGATCGGCGAAGAACTCAGCGCCGCGAACGGGCGAATGCTGTGGATTCCGTCGGGCTTCGCGCATGGGTTTTTGGTGCTCAGCGACTTGGCGGATTTTCTCTACAAAACCACTGAATATTACGTGCCGCAGGCTGAGAGCGCCGTGCGATGGGACGATCCGACGATCGGCGTCGTCTGGCCGCACGTAGGGGTCGCATTGCAGCTGTCGGGCAAAGACCGCGAGGCCCCTGCCTTCGTCGCGACTCGGGCGTTCGGCTGATTCGGCAGTCGGGATTCGGCCCGGCTCTGGGTCAGTGCGAAAAATCCGGGCTACAGGGCGACGAAGCGTTCGACACGACGCGTTATCATCCAAGGCCGTTCAATCAATGAACAAATGACGCCATGAACGCCGACCTATCGTGCTACGAGTTGTTGTGCCAACTGACTGATCAGCCCATAGCCAGCCAAAGGCACTTGGCGGAACGCATGGACGTCAGCGTCGGGAAAGTAAATTACTGCCTGCGCGCCTTGATGGAAAAGGGCTGGGTGAAAATGAATAATTTTCGTCGAAGCGACAATAAGTTGGCCTATTCCTATCTGCTTACGCCGTCCGGCGCCGTCGCCAAATTGTCGCTGACACGCCTCTTTTTGGCGAGCAAAGAACGAGAGTTCGACGTACTCCAAAAGCAGATCGCCATGCTCCGATTCGAACTTGAGAACGCCACCCCGCCCGAAGCTGTGAGAGATCTCGACTGACTGCGGGCAACGCGCCAAGCCACGCCGCCGGACGAGACCCTACAACCACCAAAAGAATATTCCATGAAAGCAGTGATATTGGCCGGAGGCTTGGGTACCCGCCTCAGCGAGGAAACCGCGCTGCGCCCAAAACCAATGGTTGAGATCGGCGGTAAGCCGATGCTGTGGCACATCATGAAGATCTATGCCAGCCACGGCGTGAACGACTTCGTAATTTGCTGCGGTTACAAGGGCTACGTCATCAAGGAGTACTTCGCCAACTATTTCCTGCACATGTCCGACGTGACCTTCAACATGCGGGAGAACCACATGCAGGTGCATCAGGAACGCGCGGAACCGTGGAAGGTTACCCTCGTCGACACTGGCGACGATTCAATGACCGGTGGCCGGCTGCTTCGTGTCGCCGACTACGTGCGCAGCGAGGAAGCCTTCTTCTTCACGTACGGCGACGGCGTCAGCAACGTGGACATCACCGCTTCGCTTGCTTATCACCGCGCGCACGGCAAGGCCGCGACCCTCACGGCCACATATCCTCCGGGACGGTTTGGCGCACTCGACATCCAGCTGGGCCGCGTCAACAGCTTCACCGAAAAGCCGCGCGGCGATGGTGCCTTGATCAATGGCGGGTTCTTCGTGCTCTCGCCCAAGGTGCTCGCCCACATCGAGGATGACAGCACCGTTTGGGAACAGGGACCTCTGACGAGCCTCGCGGAGAGCGGCGAACTGATGGCCTATGAGCACGGCGGCTTCTGGCAGCCAATGGACACGCTCCGCGACAAGGTGCTGCTTGAGGCCTTGTGGGAGTCTGGTGATGCCCCATGGAAATGCTGGAAGTGAGCGGGTCGTGACTCCCACGTTCTGGCGCGGTCGCCGCGTTTTCATGACAGGGCACACCGGGTTCAAAGGCAGTTGGCTGTCACTTTGGCTCCAGTCACTAGGTGCTGAATTGCGAGGCTACTCGCTGGCGGCCCCGACCATGCCCGCGCTGTTCAACGAGGCCAAGGTCGCACGCTCCATGGATTCCCTGGAGGGCGATATCCGGGACGCTCGGGCCCTGCGGGATGCCATGACGAGCTTCAAGCCCGAGGTCGTCATCCACATGGCCGCGCAACCGCTGGTGCGCCTGTCGTACTCGGAACCGGTCGAGACTTTCCAGACAAACGTGATGGGCACCGTGAACGTGCTCGAAGCCGTGCGGGCAACCGACAGCGTCAGGAGCGTCGTAAACGTCACGACGGACAAATGCTACGAGAACCGCGAGTGGGTCTGGGGTTACCGTGAGACCGATCCAATGGGCGGATTCGACCCGTACAGCAGCAGCAAGGGGTGTGCCGAACTGGTGACTGCCGCCTATCGGCAATCGTTCTTGCACGAGGGCTGCGCAGCGCTCGCCTCGGCGCGCGCCGGCAATGTCATCGGCGGCGGCGATTGGGCGATCGACCGCCTTGTCCCGGATATCTTCCGGGCCATCGAGAAGAAACAACCGGTCATGTTGCGCAACCCTCGGTCCATCCGCCCGTGGCAGCATGTGCTGGAGCCCCTCGGCGGTTACCTGACGTTGGCCGAACGGCTGCACGAGGAGGGTCAACGCTTCGCGGAAGCTTGGAACTTTGGCCCCGCCGACGAAGGCGCCCAGCCTGTCGAATGGATAGTCCGGCATATAACTCAGGCGTGGGGCGGCGGCGCATGCTGGGCGATCGATGGCGGCGCACATCTGCACGAGGCTCAGTACCTCAAGCTCGATTGCTCCAAGGCCAGGCAGCGACTGCACTGGGCGCCTCGCTGGTCCCTCGGCATGACGCTCGACCGCATCGTCAACTGGCACAAGGCTTGGCGGGCCGGCGAAGACATGCGCCGGCATTGCCAGCAGGAAATCGCCGACTACACCGACTCGGGCAACCGCCCTGCCATCTGAACCCATCTCGCTCGCCCTCGGCATTTCTCCGGGCGAAGCTGTATGCAGATCATGAATCGAGCATGAAACGAGTGTTGATTACCGGGGCCTCGGGCTTCGTGGGTTCAGCTGTGACGCGCGAACTGGTGCGCCAAGGCCGCGATGTCGCTGCGCTGCTGCGCCCTTCCAGCGACACGCGCCGCATTGAGGTGCAACTGAGCAAGATCAAGGTCATTCGCGGCGACCTGCGAGGGCTGGATGCGATCGCACCGCAGATCCGCGATTTTCGGCCGGAAGCGGTCCTGCATCTCGGATGGGAAGGCGTCAAGGGCAGCGAGCGGAATGCCCCGATCCAAGCAGACAACGTCCCGGCATCGGTGGCCCTGTACCGACTCTCCGAGGAGTGCGGCACACAGACCTTCGTGGGAGTGGGATCCCAAGCCGAGTACGGGCCGGCCCCGGGAAAACTCGATGAGTCCGCGCCGACTCAGCCCACGACCGTCTACGGTGCGGCGAAACTTTCCACTTGCCTGCTGCTCGAACGAACTGCCGCCGCCGCCGGCCGTTCGTTCTCGTGGCTTCGTCTTTTCTCCTCCTATGGGCCTGGTGACGATCCGAGCTGGCTGCTGCAGTATCTGGCCCGCTCGCTGCTCGCGCGGCAACGCCCATCGCTCACCGCGGCCCAGCAGATGTGGGACTACATCCACGTCGACGACGTCGCCAGCGCAGTAATCGCGGCAATGGATTCAAAGACCCTCGGCGTGTTCAATCTAGGCTCCGGCAAAGCTCACAAGCTCGAGCACATCATCACGACATTGCGCGACCTGATCGATCCGACGCTTCCGCTCGGCTTCGGCGAAGTGCCGTATCGCCCCGACCAGGTCATGCACCTCGAGGCCGACATCTCGAAGCTGAATGCCGCCACGGGATGGGCACCCAAGGTTCCGCTGGACGTGGGCCTGCAGCAGGTCGTTTCGTGGTTGCGCGAGCACGCCTGACTGCGCTCACACTCGAGATCAGCCACGCGACGTGTGGCTCGTTCGATTTACAGGAGATCTATATGAAGAACGAATCGTGCCGGTTGTGCGCCCACGGCGAAGCCGAGGTCACGCTGACGATCGGACGGGCGCCGCGCAACATCCAGAATTTGCTGCGCAAGGAAGACTTGGAGCGCGACAACGCGATCAAGCTCGAAGTTCGTACCTGCCGCCGCTGCGGTTTCGTCCAGATCCCCCCGGTCTTGGACGACACGTACTACGACGACTACCTGATGGCCACGACCCATTCAGTGCAGATGCAGTCGTACCAGCAGAAGCAGGCCGCCGACTTCGTCCAACGTTTCGAGCTCGTCGGCAAGAAGGTGCTTGAGGCCGGGTGCGGCGATGGCAACTTTCTGAACCATTTGAAGGACGCAGGGGCGGTGGTCTACGGTGTCGAACCGTCGCAGCGCTTCCGCGAGATCGCACTCGACCGCCAACACTCGGTGGAGGAAGGTTACGTGACCGCCGAGCGCGCTCTGCGAGACGGCCCGTTCGACGGCTTCGTCACTCGCCAAGTGCTGGAACATGTGCCCGAGATCCATGGATTTTTGACCGGTATCCGACGCAACCTGTGTGATGGCGCGTTCGGTTTGATCGAAGTGCCGAGCCTCGAAAAGGCCTTGCAGGACCACCGCTACTATGATTTCTTTACCGACCACGTCAACTATTTCTCCCTCGATACGCTCCGCCTCGCGTTGACCCTCAACGGTTTCGAAGTGCTGGATGCCTACCAAGACATGTTCGACGAATACAACGTCGCGCTCGTCCGCGCCGTCAATCCGCCGAGCCTCGACGGTATCCAGCGCACATCGTCGGACCTCGCCGACGACCTCCGGCGCTTCGTGCTCGACCAACATGAGGACGGGAAGAAGGTCGCGGTCTGGGGAGCGGGCGGCAAGGGTTTGAGCGTGCTTGCTTCCGCGGGAATCGACGATCTCGACTTGTTGATCGACAGCGACCCGCACAAGCACGGGCGCTACACCCCCGTGTCCCACGTACTGGTGCAGGAACCGACGCCGCAGAGCATTCGCGAGGTCGACGCCATCATCATCACCGCGATGGCCTATCGCAACGAAATCGAGGCCATGCTGCGCGGCCGCTACGGGTTCGAAGGCACGATCGCGGTGCTGGGACACCGTCTCGAGTTCGCGAAGGACGCGCTGTGAGCGCCCCTTTGATTCGATGCCTGTCACGGCGGGCAGACACGCTCTCGATCGCCGTGCGTCGCGACGTTCTGAACATGGTGTTTCGCGCGAAGGCGTCGCACGTCGGCAGCTGCTTCTCTGTAGTCGACATCATTTCGGTGCTGTACGGCGAGGTCATGAAACTCGACCCGCAAGACCCCGCGGCGGCCGGTCGGGACCGCTTCATTCTGAGCAAGGGACACGCCGCGGCCGCGGTCTATGCCACGTTGGCCAACATTGGTGTCATCCCGCGCACCGACCTCGACACCTACGGCGCGGACCTGTCGCCCTACATGACCCACGCCAGCCACAAGATCGCCGGCATCGAATTTTCAAGCGGATCACTGGGCCACGGTTTGCCCTTCGGTGTCGGCAAGGCGCTGGCAGGGAAGAGATCGGGCCAAGATTGGCGCGTGTTCGTGCTGCTGAGCGACGGCGAGATCGACGAAGGCTCCAACTGGGAGGCGCTGATGTTCGCGAGCCACCACAAGCTCAGCAACCTCGTGGCGGTCATCGACTACAACAAGCTCCAGAGCTTGACCTCCATCAGCCAGACGATCGGGCTCGAGCCACTTGTCGCGAAGCTCGAATCGTTCGGCTGGGCAGTTCGTGAAGTCGATGGGCACGATCACGAAGCGCTGAAGGGCCACTTGGCCTCGGCGCCTTGGCATCCCGAAAAGCCGTCCCTGCTGCTCGCCCACACCGTGAAGGGCAAGGGCGTCAGCTTCATGGAAAACAAGGTCGAGTGGCACTATCGCAGCCCCGACAGCGCACTGCTCGCTGCGGCTCTCGAAGAGATTGGTCATCCCGATGCGTAACGCCTTCATCGACGAGCTGGTGCTGCTTGCCGCTCAGCATCCGAACATCGCCCTCGTAGTTGGCGACCTCGGCTACTCCGTGGTGGAGCCGTTCGCGGATCAATTTCCGGAGCGTTTCATCAACGCCGGCGTAGCCGAGCAGAACATGACCGGCCTAGCGGCCGGGATGGCTTCCGAGGGCTATCACGTCTTCACGTACTCCATCGCCAACTTCCCCACGTTCCGGTGCGCC
>JANXVK010000272.1 GCA_025351675.1 Rhizobacter sp. | reverse complement strand
TTCAAAGGTAGGGAAGGGGCTCTTCATGAGTCGCCGCTCGGCTTCAAAAACAAGCATGAGAGAGCGAGACCAGACATGAAAACGCGACAACCACCGATCGGTTGACGCACGCAAGAGCGGGCTCATGGCCCCGCGGCTGGGCAGTTTACCCGCGCGGCGCGGCGATCGCCGGGCGTCACGGCTTTCCGGCCCTGCAGTGTGGTGGCGCGCAGACGCTCGCCGATAATCCGGCGGGTGAAGCGGGCCAGACCGCCGCCGGCATCGTCGCAAGACGGGCGGGAGGAAGGTCCGGACTGCACAGGGCGGCGTAGCAGCTAACGGCTGTCCACCGCGAGGTGAGGATCAGAGCAACAGAGACGAGTCGATCTGCCGGCCGCGAGGCCGGTGGGTCGGGTGAAACGGGCAATCTCTACGCGCAGCAATACCAAATAGGCCGGCGTGGGCGGGCGTCTCGGCGCCTGCCTGGAAGTGTGGCTCCGCACGAGCCGGCGGGTAGGTAGCACCGAGCCGGACAGCGATGTCCGGCCCAGAGGAATGGCGGTCACGGGTGGGCCGTCGCAAGACGGTTTGCCCGCACAGAATCCGGCCTATCGGCTCGCTTCACTCTTTTTTTTGTCCGATCCCGCGCGCACCGCGCGACTGCCGACATCTCCACCGCCCCTCATGAACCCCGACGCCCGAACGCTCTGGCAGGCCCCGCGCTGGGCCCTGGCGATCCTGCTCGCCTGCCTCGGCATGCTCGGGCCGTTCTCGATCGACACCTACCTGCCGGCGTTCACCGGTATCGCCACCGCGATCGGCGCCACACCGGTCGAGATGCAGCAGACGCTGTCGGCCTACCTGTTCGGCTTCGCGCTGATGAACCTGTTCCACGGCGCGCTTTCCGACAGCTTCGGCCGGCGCCCGGTCGTGCTGTGGGGGCTGGTGGTGTTCACGCTCGCGTCGGTCGGTTGCGCGCTGTCGCAGAACATCGGCCAGCTCGTGTTCTTCCGCGCGCTGCAGGGCATGTCGGCCGGCGCCGGCATCGTGATCTCGCGCGCGGTAATTCGCGACATGTTCCCGCCCGCCGATGCGCAGCGCGTGATGTCGCAGGTGACGATCTACTTCGGCGTGGCGCCGGCGATCGCGCCGATGGTCGGCGGCTTCCTGTTCGTGCATGCCGACTGGCATTCGATCTTCTGGTTTCTGACCGCCGTCGGCGTGATCCTGTGGATCGCCAACTACAAGCTGCTGCCCGAAACCCTGCACCTGAGCCAGCGTCAGCCGTTCAACGTCCGCAACCTGATGCGCGGCTACCTCGAGATGGGCGGCAGTGCGCGCTTCATGATGCTGGCGCTGGCCAGCGGCATCCCGTTCAACGGCATGTTCCTCTACGTGCTGTCGGCGCCGGTGTTCCTCGGTGACCACCTGCGTCTCGCGCCGGGGCAGTTCTTCTGGTTTTTCCTGATCACGATCGCCGGGATCATGGGCGGCGCGTTCTTCTCGGGGCGGCTGGCCGGGCGCATCAAGCCGCAGCACCAGATTCGCCACGGCTTCCTGATCATGGTGATCGTGTCGATCGTGAATCTCGCGCTGAACCTGCTGTTCACGCCCGAGGCTTGGTGGGCGCTGATCCCGCTGGGCATCTACGCCTTCGGCTGGGCGCTGATGGTGCCGGTGGTGACGCTGATGGTGCTCGACCTGATCCCCGAGCGGCGCGGCATGGCCTCGTCGTTCCAGGCCTGCATCGGCAGCCTTGCGAACGCCATCGTCGCCGGCGTGATCGCGCCGCTGGTGATGCACTCGACGGTGTGGCTCGCGGTGGCGTCGCTGCTGATGATGAGCGTCGGCGTCGTCGCTTGGATCTGGGTCAAGCCGCGGGTCACCGGGCCGCACTGAACTCAAGTCGGCGGGTGGCGGGTCGATATGGACGCGAGGTGCCTCGTTCGGCACCGGAGACCGCACCATGCCCGCCTTGCCCATGTTGCCCCGGATCTTGCCCCGTGCCTTTGCCCTGCTCGCGTTGAGCGCGGCTTGCCAACTTGCACTCGGGGCCGATCACGCCGCGGCCCCTGCGCCCCAAGCGGCTGCCGCCGAATCGGCACCGTCGGCCACCGAACCGGCCCGGAGAAGGCCGAAGGCGGCGCCGATCGACGTGACCCGCGACCCGCTCGACGTGATCCGCGAGCGCTTGGCGCGCAAGCTCGGCGCGATCAAGGCGCCTGACACCCCCAACCCGAATGTCATGCGCGTGCTCTCGAAGACGAGCGCGTCGCTGGCCGCCGACCCCGCGCCCGCCGCCGAGGCAACGCGCCCGGTGCAGCGCCGGCCGGCCGCGGCCGCGCCGGTGCATGGTGGCGACGGCCTCGCGCCCGCCGCGCACTGGGACTACGGCGGCAGCGGCGGCCCCGACACCTGGGGCCGAATGAAGCCCGAATTCTCGAAGTGCGCGACCGGCACGCGCCAGAGTCCGATCGACATCCGCGACGGCATCAAGGTCGAGCTCGACCCGGTGCAGTTCGACTACAAGCCGAGCGGCTTTCGCGTCATCGACAACGGCCACACGGTGCAGGTCAACCCGGCCGCCGGCAACTCGATCGAGGTGATGGGGCGGCGCTACGAGCTGGTGCAGTTTCACTTCCACCGCCCGTCGGAAGAACGCATCAACGGCAAGCAGTTCGAGATGGTCGTGCACTTGGTGCACAAGGATCTGGACGGCCGCCTCGCGGTCGTCGCGCTGCTGCTCGACCGCGGCGCTGCGCAGGGCGTGGTGCAAAGCGTCTGGAACAACCTGCCGCTCGAGAAGGGCGAAGAGCTGCCGGCGCGCACGCTGCTGAACGTCAACGAGCTGCTGCCGCCCGAGCGTCAGTACTTCACCTACATGGGCTCGCTGACCACCCCGCCGTGCAGCGAAGGCGTGCTGTGGATGGTGATGAAGCAGCCGGTGCCGATCTCGGCCGAACAGATCGGCATCTTCGCGCGGCTGTACCCGATGAACGCGCGGCCGATCCAGTCAGCCAGCGGGCGCCTGATCAAGGAATCGAATTGATGCGGGGATAGACTGCGCGCTCCTTCATCGCAGGAGCGTGAGATGGTGCTTTTTCTCGTCGGCCTCGTGCTGTTCCTCGGCATCCATTCGGTCGCGATCGTCGCGCCCGCGTGGCGCGACGCGCGGGCCGCGCGCCACCCGGGCGCGTGGAAGGGCATCTACTCCGTCATCTCGATCGCCGGCTTCGCGCTGCTGATCTGCGGTTATGGCCTGGCGCGCCAGTCGCCGGTCGTCGTGTGGACACCGCCGACCGCGATGCGCCACATCGCGCTGCTGCTGATGCTGCCGGTGTTCCCGTTGCTGCTCGCGGCCAACCTGCCGGGGCGCATCAAGGCCGCGGCCCAGCACCCGATGCTGCTCGCGGTGAAGTTCTGGGCGCTCGCGCACTTGCTCGCAAACGGCGTGCTGGTCGACCTGATCCTGTTCGGCGCATTCCTCGCGTGGGCCGTGCTGGACCGAGTCGCGGTGAAGAAGCGCGCGGTGCCGCGCGCGATCCCGGGTGCGCCGCCGTCGGCGATGAATGACGCGGTCGCGCTGGTCGGCGGCTTGGCGATTTACGCGTTGTTTCTTTTCTGGGCCCACCTGCGGCTGATCGGTGTGTCACCGCTGCATTGAAACGCAACCCGGCTGCGCAGCGTCCTACAGGCAGTTCGCCCCGTGCCCGACAGACCCTG
Organism: Rhizobacter sp.; assembly: GCA_025351675.1. GTDB lineage: Bacteria > Pseudomonadota > Gammaproteobacteria > Burkholderiales > Burkholderiaceae_C > LMDS01. The sequence continues at coordinate 8,842 of JANXVK010000272.1, read as the reverse complement.
AACAGCCCCTTCGGCACAGTGAAGTCATCGATCGAAAGCCGGTCGATTTCAGGCAACTCTCTTCACTCAGTGCAAAGGAATCAGCATGAACAAGGACCAAGTCAAGGGTCGCGTAGAACAGGCCAAGGGCAGCGTCAAGGAAGTGACCGGAAAAATCGTCGGCAACGAAAATCTCGAGGCCGAAGGCAAGGTCGACAAGGCTGCGGGCAAGACCCAAGCCACCTACGGCGATCTGAAGGAAGACGTCAAGGACGCCGTCAAGAAGCCCTGAGTCTCAGGACCAGATCGATCGGACACGCGAACCCACATCGAGCGTCAGATTCGGCAGGAGCGCCGGCGAACCATCGTCCGGCGCCTCTTCGCTTTGAGCCTCGAAGCAATGCGCGAGCGCCGGTGGAATGAATCGCGTCAACGAGCCGTAGAGATGTTTGTCGCCGAACTCGGCCTGCTGCGTGATGTAGAAACGCTGTGGTACGAGCAGATGCAGATGCTGTCGGGCGCGCGTCATTGCGACGTACAAGAGCCGCCGTTCCTCCTCGATTTCGATCGCGTTTCCGGTGGCCATGTCGGAGGGGATGCAACCGTCGACCGCGTTCAGCACGAATACCGCCTTCCACTCCTGGCCTTTGGCCGAATGGATCGTCGACAGGATCATGTAATCCTCGTCGCGTGAGGGCGGGCCTGATTCGTCGCTGGTCGCCTCGGGCGGGTCGAGCGTCAGTTCGGCGAGGAAGGACTCGCGCGACGCATAGCCGGCCGCGATGCGGGCGAGTTCCGTCAGGTCGCCTTCGCGGACCGCGGCGTCGTCGTGCAGGCGATGAAGATGCGGCCGATACCACGCGTTGGCCCGCTCCAGATCGGCCGGCCAGTGCGCATCGGCACGCAGCGCATCGAAGGTCGCCACCCACGCCGGCCACGCTGCCGCGGCCGCTGGCGGTGGCTTGAACGCACGCAGGACAGCCACCGGATCATCGGCGACCGCCATTGCATCGAGCAGCCGCCTCGCGCTCGCCGTGCCGATGCCCGGCACCAGTTGCGCGACGCGCAACCCCGCCATCCGGCTGCGCGGGTTCTGCGCCCAGCGCAGCACCGAGAGCACGTCTTTCACGTGCGTAGCTTCGAGAAACTTCAGCCCGCCGAACTTGACGAACGGGATGTTGCGGCGCGTCAGCTCCAGCTCCAGCGCCGCGCTGTGGTGCGAGGTGCGAAACAGCGCCGCCTGGCTCTTCAGCACGATGCCGGCCTCGCGGTGCCGCAGCACCTGGTCGGCGACCCACGCGGCCTGCGCCGACTCGTCGGGCACTGTGACCAGCGAGGGCCGCTGCATTGAGGCCGCATCGCTCCAGAGCTGTTTGCTGAAACGCTGCGTCGCCAGCGCGATCACCGCGTTCGAGGCATCGAGAATCGGCTGCGTAGAACGGTAGTTGCGCTCCAGCGTGACGATGCGAGCGGGCGGGTCGAACTGCACCGGAAAGTCAAGGATGTTGCGCACCTCGGCAGCGCGAAAGGAGTAGATCGATTGCGCGTCGTCGCCAACCACCGTGAGGCCGCGGCCATCGGGCTTCAGCGCGCGCAGGATCGCGGCCTGCAGGCGGTTCGTGTCTTGGTATTCGTCGACCAGCACGTGGTCGAAGCGCGCCGACACGTGGGCGGCGAGCGCCGGCTCGGCGAGCATCTGCGACCAGTAGAGCAGCAGGTCGTCGTAGTCGAGCACGCACTGCGCCTGCTTCTCGGCGACATATGCGCGGAACAGTTGCTTCAACTTGTCTTCCCACGTCTGACACCACGGATAGACCGTGCGCAGCAACTCGCCCAAAGGTTGCTGGCTGTTCAGCACGCGCGAGTAGACGCCCAGGCAGGTACCTTTTAGCGGAAACCGGTTCTTCGTCGTCGCGAACTTCAGCTCGTGGCGGACCAGGCCCATCAGGTCTTCGGAATCGCCGCGGTCCTGGATCGTGAAGTTCTCGGCGAGGCCGATCTGAAGCGCGTACTCGCGCAGCAGCCGCGCGCCGATGCCGTGAAAGGTGCCGGCCCAACGCAATTGCGGTGCGCGCTGCGTCGACGCGAAGCCGAGCGCTTGGTGCAACACGCGGCCGACGCGGCGCTGCATTTCCTGTGCCGCGCGGCGCGAGAAGGTCAGCAGCAGGATGCGCTGCGGATCGGCGCCGGCCAGCACGAGTTTCGCGACGCGCGACGCGAGCGTCATCGTCTTGCCTGAACCGGCACCGGCGATCACCAGCATCGGGCCGGGGATCGTGGTGAGCACACCATCGACCAAGCCGTGATCGACCGCGCTGCGCTGCTGATCGTTCAGCGACGCGAAAGTGTCGAGGTACGGGTGGCATGGGGCGGTGGACATGGGCATACTGTAATTGCATCCAGCCCTGAGCTCGCCTCTTGCGCATCCGGAACTCATCGATGACCGTTCTCATAGGCACCGCCTCGTGGTCGAGCAAGACGCTCGTCGACAGCGCGCGCTTCTACCCGCCCGGCGTCACCAGCGCCGAGGCGCGGCTGCGCTACTACGCGTCGCGCTTCCCGCTGGTCGAGGTCGATTCGAGTTACTACGCGATGCCGACGCCGGCGACCGTTCAGCTCTGGGCCGAGCGCACGCCGGACGACTTCACGATGAATGTGAAAGCCTTCCGCCTGTTCACCGGCCACCCCACTTCACCGACCGTGCTTGCGAAAGACATCCGCGCCGCACTACCGCCGAGCCGCAAGGCGAACCTGTACCTGCGCGACGTGCCGGCCGAGATCGTCGATGAGCTCTGGCGCCGCTTCGTCGAGGCGCTCGCGCCGCTGCGTGCGTCAAACAAGCTCGGCCTCGTCCACTTTCAGTTCCCGCCGTGGCTGCTGCGCAATGCCGAGGGCCACGACCACGTGCGGATGTGCGTCGATCGCATGGCCGGGCACACGCTGAGCGTCGAGTTCCGCCAGCAGAGCTGGTTCGCGGATGCGCAGGCGTGTCGCTCGACGCTCGCGTTCGAGCGCGAGCTCGGCGTCGTTCACACGGTCGTCGACGGCCCCCAGGGTTTCGCGAACAGCGTGCCGGCGCTGTGGGAAGTGACGCATCCGAACCACGCCTTGCTGCGCTTGCATGGCCGCAATAGCGAGACTTGGAACATCAAGGGCGCGAGCGATTCGTCGGAGCGCTTCAACTACGACTACCCCGAGGCCGAGCTGAGCGAACTGGCGCAAAACGTCAAGCGCATCGACGCGCAGGCGCTCGCGACGCACGTCGTGTTCAACAACAACATGGAAGACCAGGGCCAGCGCAACGCGGCTTCGCTGTCGGCGTTCCTCAAGAGCTGACGGTCTCGGACCAGCGCCGGGCCGCCCCGAGCGGTCCGAGCGCCCCTCGAGGGCCGGGCGCCGGAGGCAACTTGGGGCCGACATTTCCAGGCTTCGGGTGCGCGCCCGGCGGCCGTCCACGCGCCGTTCGGGCAAGCGCAGTAGACGACGATCAGCGCTTCTTTCGGGTGCGCGAGCAGCTCCGGCGCGAGCTCGTCGCCAAGCGACAGGATTGCGCCGGGAATGCGGCCATCGTCGCGCGATGCCTTCGAGCGGACGTCGACGATTAACGGCCGCTCACCGCGGGCGAGCAACGCCGAGAGCGATTCGACCGACAGCCCAGCGCCAGCCCGACGACGACCCGGATCGCCGCGCCGAGCGCGTCGAACAGCACGAACGCGCCGCGCGAGCAGCGCCAGCCATTGAGTTCGCCGCGCGCGGCGAGCGCGCCCGTGATCATCAGCATCGGGTAGCCGGGCACCGGCGCGCCGAGCTGCTGCACGAGGATGTTGACGAACACGATCGGCAGGCGGTACTCGGCGATCTGGTGAATCAGGGTGTCCAGCGACGTGTCGATGTGTTCTTGTGCAGACACGACGTGTCACCCGGATCGCCACGCCTCGCCGCGCAGGCCGTAAGCTCGCTGCATCGGCGCCCGGCGCCAGCCTCACAGGAGTCCCCATGAAAATTCTGCTGCCGGTCGACGGTTCTGAGAACGCACTCGAAGCGGTGCGCCACGCACTGCGCCTCGCGAGCGGCGGCCTGCGCGCGAGCTTCGTGCTCGCCAACGTGCAGGAGCCTGCCTCGCTGTACGAAGTGGTCGTTGCGCACAACGCCGAGGTGATCGAGCAGGTCAGCGAAGCGGCCGCCGAGCATTCGCTGGCGCCCGCACAGGCGCTGCTGCACGCGGCCGGCCTGACGTTCGAGACGGAAGTCGGCCACGGCGACCCGGGCCACCAGATTGTCGACATCGCCGAGCGCTGCGGCTGCGAGCTGATCATCCTCGGTGCACGCGGCATGGAGCCGCTCGAGGGCGCACTCGGCTCGGCCGCCGACTCGGTGCTGCGCCACGCCAGCGTGCCGGTGATGATCGTGCGGCGCAACGAGGGCTGAGTGGATGGAGCCCCTCGGCCGGCGGATACGCCGGCCGATCCCCCGCGGGGATGCGGGCCCGCTTGGCTGGGCCACGAAGGGGCCCCTGCGTGGCCCTTGCCCGGCGCCGGGCCCGCGCCCCGCTGAGTCGCCTCAGACCCGGGCTGCGTCGACCGCGAAGCCGCCTTGCAGGCACGCGCGCAGGTATGTGACCCAGGCCTGTACCGCGCGCGGCACGTGCGGCGTGTACGGGCGCATTGCGTGGATGTTCACGCCGAACGCGCCGGTCGAGCGCCACGCGGTCAGCACGCGCACCAGCTTGCCAGCGAGCAGGTCGCGCTGGGCCGTGAAGTCGGGCAGCAGCGCGATGCCAGCGCCGCCGAGCGCGGCTTCGCGCAGCGCCTCGCTGTTGTTCGCCGCGAAGCCGCCTCGGACCGCCACTGCGACGCGTTCGCCGCGGCCTTTCGCCGGCTCGAAGGCCCAGGTCGGCGTGCTGCCGCCGCGCAGGTAACGCAGGCAGGCGTGCTCGGCGAGATCGGCCGGTGCGGCCGGCGTGCCGTGCATTTTCAGGTAGGCGCGGGTCGCCACCAGCAAGGTCTGCGTCTCGCACAGCGCCCACGCGACGTGCGTCTCGGGCACGGTGTCGGAGTGGCGGATCGCGACGTCGAAGCCATCTTGTGCAAGCGAGACCAGCCGGTCGGCGAGTTCCAGCTCGATCCGCACCTCGGGGTTCTGGCGCAGGAATTCGGGCACCAGCGGCACGATCTGCTGGCGGCCGAGGGCGACCGGCGCGGTCACGCGCAGCAGGCCACGCGGCGCCTGCGCGAGGTCTTTGACGTTCGCCAGGCTGTGCGCGATCTGCTCGAACGCGCCGCGTGTCGCGTCGACCAGCTGCTGCCCGGCTTCGGTGAGCTGCATGCTGCGCGTGGTGCGCCGCACCAACGGCACGCCGGCGGCCTGCTCGAGTGCGGCGATGCGCTGGCTCATCGCCGCCTTGCTGACGCCCAGCCGCTGCGCCGCCGCGGTGAAGCTGCCGGCGGCGGCCAGTGTGCCGAGCCAGTGCACATGCGACCAGAGCGCTTCGCTTTTCAGGATGTTCATGGGTCGATTGTTCAACAATGTGAACAATGAATCCAGCAATCCGTGCTTGGCGAGGTGGGCCCGAGTGCCTACAGTCGGCCTGTCATTCACTCCAGAGCGAGCATCACCATGGGCGCACCAGAAGCCTTCACCGCCACGACAGAGGTCGGCCACTACATCGACGGTCGGGCCGTGGCCGCGACGAGCGGGCGCCGCCAGCCGGTCTGGAACCCGTCCACCGGCGTTGTCGCCCGACAAGTGGCGTTGGCCTCGGTCGACGAAGTCTCCGCCGCCGTGGCTGCCGCGAAGGCCGCTTTCCCGGCTTGGGCCGACATGCCGCCGATCCGCCGCGCGCGCATCATGAACAAGTTTCTCGAGCTGCTGAACCAGCACCGCGACACCTTGGCCGCGATGATCACCGCCGAGCACGGCAAGGTGTTCACCGACGCACAAGGCGAAGTCACCCGCGGCATCGACATCGTCGAGTTCGCCTGCGGCGTGCCGCAACTGCTGAAGGGCGACTTCACCGACCAGGTGAGCACCGGCATCGACAACTGGACCTTCCGCCAGCCGCTCGGCGTCGTCGCCGGCATCACGCCGTTCAACTTTCCCTGCATGGTCCCGATGTGGATGTACCCGGTGGCGATCGCCTGCGGCAACACCTTCATCCTGAAGCCCAGCGAGCGCGATCCGTCGTGCTCGATATTCATGGCCGAGCTGTTCACCCAGGCAGGCCTGCCGCCCGGTGTGTTCAACGTGATCCAGGGCGACAAGGTCGCGGTCGACGCGCTGCTGACGCACCCCGACGTCAAGGCGCTCAGCTTCGTCGGCTCGACACCGATCGCCCAGTACATCTACGAAACCGGCGCGCACCACGGCAAGCGCGTGCAGGCGCTCGGCGGCGCCAAGAACCACATGGTCGTGATGCCGGATGCCGACATCGACCAGGCCGTCGATGCGCTGATCGGCGCCGCCTACGGCTCGGCTGGCGAGCGCTGCATGGCGATCAGCGTGGCGGTGCTGGTCGGCGACGTGGCCGACAAGATCATCCCGAAGCTCGCAGAGCGGGCCAAGGCGCTGAAGGTCAAGAACGGCATGGAGCTCGACGCCGAGATGGGCCCGATCGTGACGAAGCAGGCGCTGGAGCGGATCGAGGGCTACATCGGCATCGGCGTCGAAGAAGGCGCGACGCTGGTCGTCGATGGCCGCGGCCACAAGGTCAAGGGCCATGAACAAGGCTTCTTCACCGGCGGGACGCTGTTCGATCACGTGACGCCCGAGATGCGCATCTACAAGGAAGAGATTTTCGGCCCGGTGCTCGGCTGCATGCGCGTGCACGACCTGAAAGAGGCCGTGGAACTCGTCAACGCCCACGAGTTCGGCAACGGCGTGGCCTGCTTCACCAGCGACGGCAACGTGGCCAGAGAGTTCTCGCGTCGCATCCAGGTCGGCATGGTCGGCATCAACGTGCCGATCCCGGTGCCGATGGCCTGGCACGGCTTCGGCGGCTGGAAGCGCAGCCTGTTCGGCGACATGCACGCCTACGGCGAAGAGGGCGTGCGCTTCTACACCAAGCAGAAGTCGATCATGCAGCGCTGGCCCGCCAGCATCGGCAAAGGCGCCGAGTTCGTGATGCCGACCGCGAAGTAGCGGCCCGCCGCGTCGGTGGCTATCGCGCCGGCGTTTCCGAGGTCAGCGCGAACGCGCTGGCCCGCACCGACCCGATCGGCCGGATCTCTCAGGCGAGGCCGAGCGCCAGACGCGGGTTCTGCGCCGCGATCTCGGCGGCCTCCGTCAAGCTGTGCGCCCTGATGAACCAGCAGCCGCCGATGACTTCCTTCGCCTCGGCGAACGGGTCGTCGACCACCGCCTGCTTCGTCACCAGCTTGCCTTCGCGCGCGAGCCGCTGGCCGCCCTTCATCTTGCCTTCGTCGACGAGCCGCGCGTGCCAGACGTAGACGCGGTCGATCGCCGCCTTGATCTGCTCCGGCGATGCGTCGGCGTCCCATTGCCGCGCGAGATGACCAAGTAGTCGGAAGGAGGCGAGTCGTCGTTCATTTTCGGCAAGGTGGAACGAAAGGACGATCCTGCCGTGTTACGCCGGCGCGTCCAATCTCACCCATCACTTTCACAGGGTGGCGCAGGTCTTTGTTTTTGAACGCATTTTGCTCGTTCAACTGTGTTTCAAACCAGCGCTAAGTCTTTGATTAGATTGACTTTTTTCACGATTTGATTGACCGGTGGGTCTGCCATCCGTTAAAGTAGCGCGAGGTGCACTTTTCTGGGTTTTTGTGGCAAACATCGTGTTTCAAGGGCCTGCGGCGCTGACGTTGGACGGCAAGGGGCGAATCGCCGTGCCGGCGCGTCACCGCGAGCTGTTGACGGCGATGGGCTGCAGCCAGCTGACCATCACGAAACACCCGGTGGGCTCGCTGATGATCTTCCCGCGCCCGGCGTGGGAAACCTTCCGCGACAAGGTTTCGGCGCTGCCGATGGAGGCCGCCGGCTGGAAGCGTGTCTTCCTCGGCAATGCGATGGATGTCGACATCGACGCCTCGAACCGCGTGCTGGTCGCGCCCGAACTGCGTCTCGCGGCCGGCTTGGTGCGCGACGTGATGCTGATCGGCATGGGCAGCCACCTCGAACTGTGGGACGCGCAGCGCTACGCCGAGCACGAAGCCAAGGTCATGCAGTCCGACATGCCCGAGTCGCTCAAGAGCTTCAGCTTCTGACGTCATGACGACCCCCAGGCTTGCGGCTGCGCCGCTTCTCCACCCCCCAAGGGGGCTCGCCCACCCTGGGGCGGCCCGGCGTTGGGCGTAATCGCTCACGTCTTCCGTTCGCCGCACTTTCTCTCCCTCCCCGCCGCCTGCCCATGGACCTCCAGAGCGACCGTCCGCACACGACCGTCCTGCTGAACGAAGCAGTGAATGCACTCGTCACCACGCCCGACGGCATCTATGTCGACGGAACGTACGGCCGCGGAGGCCATTCGCGGCTTCTTCTGTCGCGTCTGTCATCGAAGGGAAGGCTGGTGGCGATCGACCGGGACCTCGATGCCATTGCGGCGGCGACCTCAGGCGAAACGCGGGTGACTGACCCGCGTTTTTCCATTCATCACACCTCTTTTGCGTACATGGTGCCGACGCTGGCCGCGCTCGGCATCGCCAAGGTCGACGGGTTGCTGCTCGATCTGGGCGTGTCGTCGCCTCAGATCGACAACCCCGAGCGAGGTTTCAGCTTCCGTTTCGACGGCCCGCTGGACATGCGCATGGACACGACCCGCGGCGAAAGCGCGGCCGATTTTCTCGCCCGCGCCGACGTGCGCCAAATGACGGAGGTGATACGTGACTATGGGGAAGAACGGTTTGCTCTA
>JANXVK010000096.1 GCA_025351675.1 Rhizobacter sp. | reverse complement strand
ACCAGTGCCATCAGCACCTGGTAGGCCACTCCCACCGCGATGACATACGCGAACACGGCCAGCGGTGAGGTCACGATGTCCAGCCCGTTGAGCTGCACCAGCGTGACGTTGATGAAACCCAGCAGCGGCCCGACCGACAGGTCGACCGTTCCGCGACCCGCCATGGCGGTGGCCATCAGCGCGTAGGTGGCCAGAACCAACGGCGCCGTGACGATCACGGCGCCACCGATGCCGGCGCTCGAGATGAGGCTCGGCCCCCTGAGAACCGCCGCGATCAGCAATGCGAAAAGCATCAGGATCGGGACCAACAGGTAGGTGTTGGTCGCCTGAGACGGCACGGTGACTCGTGCGTCAGCCATGGTGGATGCCAAGGGTGCTCATCGGTTTGCGATCGGGCAGGGGGGTGTCAAGCGTGGGTCTGCTGCAGACCTAGCGCTGCGGCAGCTTCCCGCTGCTGGAACCGGAGTCGATCACGCGCACCGATCCACGGTCGCCGCTGGGCGGTGAACTGCGACGGTACGAGCCGCGATCGTCCTGGTTGACGACCTTGTTTTGCGAGCCGCGCTCAGGCGTGCGGCCGTACTCGTCACGCTTGGAGTCACGCGAAGACCCGCCCTGCTCACGCTCCGGCTGCGATCTTCCCGTCTCGCGGTCGGCCTGAACGATCTTCTTCAGCACCGGCATCAGGTATTCCTTGAATACCTCGGGGTTCTCGGACATCGGGAAATGGCCGATGTCTTCCATGATGATGCACTCCGAGTTCTTGATCTTGTCGGCGGTCCGCTGCGTCATCTCGGGCGTGCACGCGAAGTCGTAGACCCCCGTCATCAGGTACATCGGGACGCGCCCTGGAATCTTCCGGGCGAGCTCCCGGAAGTCGTGGTCGAGGCTGTAGAAGTGCAGGTCGCCCTTGAAGACGCCGGGGCCGCTCTGGGCGTAGAACCACCAGGTTTCCCAGCGGTATTCGTTCGGGCTTTGCGGCGCCATCAGCCCGAAGACCGCGGTCGCGCAGACCTCGCCGCCGTGAATGTGCGGATGCGCGAGCGGGTCGATCCACCAGCCGTGCGAGTGGTCGCAGGCCTCGATCGCGATCAGCGCAGAAAACTCGTCCTCGTGGTGCAGTGCCAGCGGCAGGCAGACGTTTCCGCCCATCGAGCTGCCCATGATCACCGGCTTCCTCAGGTCCAAGGCACGGCAGAACGCCAGGATGAATTCTGTGTAGAACTTCGAGGTGAGTTTGTATTCCTCCTCGGCCTTGTAGAAGTCAGCCGGCGGGTTCGACTTGCCGTGGCGCGGCATGTCGAACGCGATGACGCGAAAGTTCTTGGTGATTTCCGGGTCGCACAACTGATGGCGCCACTCGCGGCCATCGGTGCCGGCGGTGTGCAGGCACACCATGGGGATGCCCTGCCCGTTTTCCTCGAAGTACGTGCGGTAGGTTTCACCCTCGCACTGCACATAAACGTAGCGCCCAACGATCGGGTCGAACTTGGCCATTTTTGGTTGCTCCTGTGGGGGACTCAGCAGTGACGATTCAGACTTCGCGCATGACCGCGAGCATCCACGACAGCGCCCGAAGGTTCTGCCAGAAAGGCTTGGTGTCGCCTTCGATCTTCAAGTTGTTGTGCAACGGATGCGCCATGGCCCAGATGTCGTTGAACATCGGCGGCGGCATCGGCTGCGCGAAGCGGCTCCACGAACTCGAGGCCGCGCGCAAGGCAAATTGCCAGCCCATCATGTTGGCACTCACGCCTTCGGTCACCATCTGGATGCGGCCTTCGCGCACGACGACCAGGTAGTCCCTGTCGTCGACGCCAATGACAAAATTGACGGTGAAAAAGCGGCCGATGACTCTCAGCACTCTGTCGTCGTTGACCTTGTTGGCCCAGTTTTCAAACCAGTCAAGGTCCAGGGAAGCCGATGCGGTATATCGGGTCATGGTCGTACGTCCTCAGTTGAGTCGGTGAATTGAGACAAGTTGTCGAGCGCCTGCATCACGCAGTGGGCAACGGCTGAGCGGCCGGCCCGTAAATTCCCATCAGGCTCGCGGTCTGGATCGTCACGGGCAACACTTCGCTGACGAAGTCCACATAGCTCGCCGTGTCAGCAAGGTTCAAGGTTTCACTCTTCAGTGCGTACAGGGTGAACACATAGCGATGGGCGGCGTCGGGGGGCCAAGGCCCGCCGTAGCCTTTGCCGAAGCCAGGGATTCCGAAGGTCACGAAATCGCTGTTCAGCTCTTTCGTGGCGCCGGGCAAAAGCCCCTTGGCGCTGGCGCCTTCCGCGAGCTTGCGAGCCGAGGCCGGTATGTTGTAGACCAGCCAGTGCGCAAACGCGCGGGGAAACTTCAGGTGCTCGGGAACGTCGGGATCGGTGATGGCGAGTGCGAAGCTCTTCGTGCCCTTGGGTGCGTGCTCCCACACGAGGGGCGGAGAAACCTGGTTGTGCTCGGCGTAGCGTGCCGGGATGCGAGCACCGTTGTCGAAGGCGGGCGACCAGAGCCCGAACGCTGCGTTGGCTGACGATTCGATCTCATCCGGGTCATGGGCCGGCGCATCTGCTCTCGTTGCGGCCTGCGTTGCCTCGGCTTCAACCGGCCGCGCGTCGTGCGCGCCGCGCGCCTGTCCGAACATCGCCTGCAGCACCGCCGCAGGATGGATCGCGGCGCCGGAAAGCTCTTCGAAAATCCCGCCGTTGCGGAACACGATCACGCGCTGGCACATGCCCACCAGTTCCTCGATTTCGCTGGACAGGTAGACCACCGACTTGCCCGTGGCGGCAAAGTCCTTCAGGTACTGGTACAGATCGCTCTTGGCCCCGACATCGACGCCTCGCGCCGGGTCGTTGAGCACCAGAACGGTCGGGTTGAGCGCGAACGCCCGGCCAATCAACACCTTTTGCTGGTTGCCGCCCGAGAGCGAGGTGATCCGGTCGTTGCGGTCGCCCATGCGCACCGACAGCTTGCGCGCCTCCCAGTCGAACACGCTGCCCAGCGCGGGCCAGTCGAGGATGGCGAGCTTGCCGGCGCGGGCGCTGCTGCGGTAGCGCGGCATCAACAGGTTCTCGAAGATGCTCAGGTTCGGAAAGATGCCTTCGCGCTTGCGGTCGCCCGACACATACGCCACGCCGCATTCGGCGGCGTCCTGCAGGCTGCGGATGGGCACGAAGCCCCGACTCGGATGAGCCGCGAGCGGGGGCGATTGCGCGGCGCGATCAACGCCCGACAGGATCCGCACGAACTCGCTCTGGCCTTGGCCGTCGAGCCCGACGATGCCCAGGATTTCGCCACGCCGCAGCTGGAACGCGACATCCGGGCCGGCCGGCCAGACTTTGAGTCGCTCCGCCTTCATCAGCACTTCGGCGTCGTCGTGCACATCGGCGTCATGCGCTTGCGCCGCGGCAGGCGCCTGCACACTGGCCTTGCCGGTCATCAGTTGCAGCAGATTTTTCTCGGTGATCTCGTGCTTGTCGAGCACACCCACATCGCGGCCGTCGCGCAGCACCGTCGCGCGATCGGAGATCTGGATCAGCTCGGCGATCCGGTGCGTCACGATGATGATGGCCGAGCCTTCGTCGCGAAGCTGGCGCAACTTGGCGAACAGGCGCTGCGTCGAATCCAGGTCGAGCGCCGCCGACGATTCATCGAGGATGAGTGCCCGCGGCTTCCAGAGCAGGGCGCGGCCGATCGTGATCCACTGCTTGATGCCCAGCGGCAGCGAGCCGACCAGCGTATGCGGATCGATCGGCAGGCCGGTCAAATCACGCATCAGCGCCTCGGCCGATGCGGCCTTGGCCCGCAGCGGAATCGAACGCGAGAAGAGGTTGTCGGCGCCGAGGAACAGGTTGTCCACGACCGAGCTTTCGTCGGCAACCATCACCTCCTGGAAGACGGTGGCAATGCCGACCTGGCGCGCCTCGTGCGGCGACGTCGGCGTGTGCCCGAAAACGAGCACCTGGCCGCTGTCGGGCGGCAGCACACCTGACAACACCTTGGCCAGGGTGCTTTTGCCGCACCCGTTGCCGCCCACGATGGCGTGTATTTCGCCGCGCGATGCGCTGAAATTGCATCCGTCCAACGCTCTGGTGACGCCGAAAGTCTTGCGCACGCCCACCACCGAGATATCGCGTGGAGCGGCCCGTCGCGACACTTCGCGCTCGGCAACAGGGGATGCAAGCGAGTTCAAGAACGGCTCTTTCAGAGGATCAGGTGGCGCGGGCGCGGGCGCGGGGCGGCTTTTGGCCGTCCGCACTCTCTGCGGCCATGGCAATGGCGGTGTGGATCGGAAGCCGCCGCGTGCCGGTCAAGGACGCCCCAAGGACGCCGCCTTGCGGCGCCCGTCCCCCGCGGGGATCGAGGAAAGTGGCAAAGCCACATTTCCTCAAGAGAACGGCGCGCGGTCAGCGATTCGTCACGGCTTGAACTTTTCCGGGTCGGCAGGGCGCAGGAAGAAGTGGTCGAGATTGGTCGCGCTGGCCCAGCGGTTGATGCCCACGCTGTGCCACTTGTCGGAGTCTTCGCTGCAATCGGCGGCGATGTCCTTCTCGATGTCCTTGTAGGTCAGCTTGACCGGCTCGACGAGGATCGACTGAACCTTCGGGCCCTGTCCCTGCATCGTGCGCATCATGATGTTCCAGCTCAGCTCGAAGTCATCGCCCGGAGGCCAGGCCTGGATGGCCGAGCTCACGTACTTCGGGTTCTTGCGCCAGTAGCACAGCGCACCGACTTCGCCGCCGATCGTGATGGGAACCATCTTGCGACCCGACTGCTTGAGCGCGCGCAGCCCGCCCAACTCAGAGGCCGACTGGATCACGACGCCATTCAGCTCGCCCGGATTCGTGGCGAGCCACTTCTGAACTTCGGCCTGTGCCACCTGATCGGTCCACATGCCCGCCACACTGCCCACCACCTTGATGCCGGGATACTTTGCCAGTGCCGCCTTCACGCCCCGATCCTGTGAGTCGGAAGCCGATGTGCCGGGGATGCCTTCGACCACGAGGATGTTGCCTTTCTTGCCGATCTCTTCAGCCATCCAGGTGCCGAGCTGGTAGCCGCCGAGCTGGAAGTTGGCCGACGAATTGACCGCGTAGGGAGAGGTCAGGTAGCCCGTCGCCGAGAAGACCGGAATGCCCTTGTCATACGCCACCTTGACCGTCTGGTTCAGGGCGGTCGGGTTCGAGCAGCAGACGATGATCGCGTCGACTCCCTGGTCGATGAGCTGGCGCATCTGCTGGATCTGCGACGCGTCTTTCAGGTTCGACTGAGTGACGATCACTTCCTTGATCAAGCCGAGCTTCTTCCACTTCGGAATCAGTTCGTTCTGCAGCCGGTCCATCACCGCAGCGCGCCAGGTGTTGCCGGCGTAAGAACTCGCGTAGCCGATGGTCCACGGCGGCCCTTTCCTGGGCTTGAAGTCGCGGTACGCGCTCGGGCCCAGCGGCTGCGCCGGGTCCATCATGTCTTTCGCGTAGAGGCTGGCGCGAATCTCCGCCGGAAGCTCATCGACGCCCGTTGCCTGAGCCGCGGTCGACAGCGAGGCCATCAAGCCGGCCAACGCCAACAACCTGAATCTGAAAATTTTTCTCATGCTTGCTCCTGGGTTTTTTCGAACGGAGTCGTCTCGCGCGACATTGCTGTTACTGGCCCGGGTTTTGGAGAATATGGCGTGGACCGACGCGCTGTTTTTCACGTTTGCCCTCGCTCCGAATCTCGTTCAACCGTGACTTGCAGCCTCTTCGGGCCTTGCGTAACTTGCCGTGATGTTCAGGCAACGGGGCGCATCAGGCAATTGCCATTTTGCGAACCCCGTCTTCGGCTTTTGCCTACCGACTGGCAGTCAAAAGACGTTGCCTAAGGGCTAACCCGCAGCCTGGCATCCGCTTCCAGCGTCATTGTTGTCGCCGGGGAGGAACGCCATCCGGCGCGGGTGGTTCGTGTGGGCTGTGTGACAACTGCACTGACACGCGCCGAATGCAACCGACCTCACGCCGGAGGACGTCATCAAACGCTACGAGTCGCTCGCTGAGATCGAGCGCCACCGACTTCGACAGTTAAACGGCCACCTGATTGGCGACCAACCTCAGCCACACGAATGAAGTGCGCTGAGGCAGGAGTTGAAAGGCAAGCGGCGCGCAGCAGGCGAGCCAGGATGGCGCGCGGATTGAAGCGACGGTTGAATCGGTACGGGGTCTCAGCGAGGTAGCGATGCACGTACTTGGCGAAGTCGAAGGCGTGATACGTGCCACTCAGCGAGCGCTTGAGGTTGCCCAGGCAGGTGTTGACCGCCTTGAACTGCGGCAACTTCGCGCTGGCCTTGCCACCCCCGCTGACCACGCGCTCGCAGTCCGCCCCGACGATCTGCACGGCGCCGAAGCACCACAGGCCGTCGGAGATGACGGTGGCCGACGGCGCGATCGAGCGCGCGGCAAACAATGTCGACTTGTTGTTGGCTGATCGATGACGGTCCCGCGACAGGTTGCGTGCCGTTCAGGGTGACGCGGTGATGTTGGATTCGGCGAAGCCGCGACAGCGCCCGCTCGGGCGAGAGCCCTCGGTTGCTCGCGTGCCGGTGGGACCGCATCACGCGGTACAGGATCAAGGCCATGAAGCAGATCGCTACTCGTCACTCGTTGGTCGCGACCGTGGCTGGTGCCAGCCCCCGCCCAGCGCCTGAATCAAGCCGATCGCTACCGCCTGCCGGTTCGCCGCGAGCTGCGCGAGCGTGCGGCGCGCGCTCAGTGCCGAGGCCTGCGCGGTCACCACCTCGGTGTAGCTCACCTGCCCCGCCAGGTAGCGGTTCAGCAACTGCTGCTCGGTCAGGTCGGCGGCCACCGACGCCGCGCGCCGCAGGCTCGCCTGCTCGGCCAGCGCGCGCGTCGCCGAGAGGTTGTTCTCGACCGCCTGGAACGCCGTCAGCACGGTCTGGCGGTAGCGCGCCACCGCCGCGTCGCGCGCGGCTTCGGCGCCTTCGACGCGGGCCCGCGTCGCGCCGGCATCGAAGACGGTCTGCGCGACCGAGACGCCGAGCGACCAAAGCGTCGTCGACGCGTTGAACAGGTCGCCGATCCGGCTCGCCGAGTTGCCGAGCGAGGCGGTCAGGCCGATGCTCGGGAAGTACGCCGAGCGCTGGATGCCGATGTTGGCGTTCGCGGCCGCGACCGCACGTTCCGCCGATGCGATGTCGGGCCGGCGCTGCAACAGCTCCGACGGCACGACCAGCGGGACCAAAGGCACGGCCATGTTCCAGTCGGCCGGTGCGAGCGCGAACTCGGCCGGCGCCTTGCCGATCAACACCGCGATCGCGTGTTCGAGTTGCGCGCGCGTGTTGGTCAGCGACGCCAGATCGGCGCGCGCGTTCGCGAGCTGGGTCTGCGCCTGCAGCACATCGGTGCGCGGCGCGATGCCGGCGTCGTAGCGGTTCTGCGTGATCCTGGCGGCGCGCTCGTAGCCATCGACGGTGCGGCGCAGCAGGCCGAGTTCGGTGTCGGCGTCGCGCAGCGAGAAGTAGTTGATCGCGAGTTCGCCTTGGGCCGACAGGCGCGCGGCCGCGAGGTCGGCTTCGCTTGCCTGCGCGCTCGCCTGCGCACTGTTGACGCCTTGCCGCAGCGCGCCCCACACGTCGGGCTCCCAGCTCGCGCCGAGGCCGGCCTGGAACGCGCTCGACGTGCCGCTCGCACCGTTGCCGCCGCTGCGCCGGGCGCTGCCGTCGGCGGTAATCAGCGGGAACAGCGACGCGCGCTGCCGCGCCACGATCGCGCGGGTCTGCGCGTACGCGGCGACGGCGGCGGCAACGTTCTGGTTCGAGACCTCGACCTGCGACACGAGCCGGTTCAACTCGGCATCACCGAACAGCTCCCACCACGGCCCGCGGTCGAGCGTGTCGGCCGGTGCGGCGGGGAACCAGCCGGCGTCGCCTTGCGGCGCCTCCTTGAAGACGGCAGGCGATGCGACGCTCGGCCGCTGGTACGCGGGGCCGACCGCGCAGGCGCAGAGCAGCAGCGCGCTTGTTGCGACCGCGATCATGGAAAACTTCTTGTTCGTCATGTGGCGCTCACTGGCGGCAGGGTCGGGTCGATGCCGCGGCCGAGGTGACGCTCGTCGGTGCCGCGACGGCGCAGCTTGTCGAGCAGCAGGTAGACGACCGGCGTGGTCAGCAAGGTGAGCAACTGGCTCGCGATCAGCCCACCGATGATCGCGACGCCGAGCGGCTGGCGCAGCTCGGCGCCTTCGCCGAAGCCGATCGCCAGCGGCAGCGCACCGAGCGCGGCGGCCAGCGTCGTCATCAGGATCGGGCGGAAGCGCAGCAGGCAGGCCTCGCGCACCGCTTCGAGCGCGCTCAAGCCGCGCGAGCGCTCGGCGTCGAGCGCGAAGTCGATGATCAGGATCGCGTTCTTCTTGACAATGCCGATCAGCAGAAACACGCCGATCAGCGCGATGATCGAAAACTCCATGCGGAACATCAGCAGCGCGAGCACCGCGCCGACGCCGGCCGACGGCAGGGTCGACAGCACCGTGATCGGGTGGATCAGGCTCTCGTACAGGATGCCGAGCACGATGTAGATCACGACGATCGCGGCGAGGATCAGCAGCGTCTGCTGGCCCTGCGACTCCTGTGCGCTGGCGGCGGTGCCGGCGAACGCGCCGCGCACGTTGGTCGGCAGGCCGATGTTGGCCTCGGCGGTGGCGATCGCGGCGCGCGCATCGGCCAGCGTCTGGCCGTCGGCGAGGTTGAACGAGACCGTGGTCGCGAGCTCGCCGTCCTGGTGGCTCACCGAGCTCGCGGTCGAGTCCTCGACGAAGGTCGCGACCGCCGAGAGCGGCACCAGCCGCGTCACGCTGTTGGCGAGCACGTTGCCGGTCGAGGCGCCCTTCAGGCCGGGGTTCGCCGAGACGGCCGGCGCGGTGCCGGATGTCGAGTTGATGGCCGTCGCCTCGGTCGACACCGCCGCGCCGCCGCTGTCGACGATGCGGCTCGCGGCCACGTAGATGTCGTCGAGCGAGTTCGGGCTGCGCGTGTACAGCGGCGCCCACTCCATCACGACGTGGTACTGGTTCAGCTCGGTGTAGATCGTCGCGACCTGGCGCTGCCCGAAGGCGTTGTACAGCGCCGCGTCGACCGCGCTCGACGTCACACCGAGCCGGCTCGCGCTGGCGCGATCGACCTTCACGTTGGTCTGCACGCCGTTCTCCTGCTGGTCGGAGTCGACATCGGTCAGCACGGCCGATTGCTTCATCTCGTCAGTCAGGCGCAGCGCCCACTTCTTCAGGTCGACGAGGTTGTCGCTCTTCAGCGTGTACTGCCAGGTCGAGCTGCTGGCGCGGCCGCCCGAGCGCACATCCTGCACGGTGCCGAGGAACACGCTCAGGCCGGTCACGCGCGCCAGTTGCGGGCGCAGCCGCGCGATCACCGCGTTGCCGGTGTCGGTGCGCTCCTTGCCGAGCGGCTTCAGGTTCACGAACATGAAGCCGCCACCGGCCCGGCCACCGCCGGTGAAGCCGACGACGGTCGCGACCGCCGGATCCTTGCGCACGATGTCGACGACCTCGCGCAGCTTGCGACCCATCTCCTTGGTCGAAATGCTCTGGTCGGCGCGCAGACCGCCGTTGAGCTGCCCGCTGTCCTGCTGCGGAAAGAAGCCCTTCGGCGCGACCGTGAACAGGTAGACGTTGAGGCCGATCACCGCCACCAGGATCAGCATCACGAGGCCCTTGCTCGCGAGCGCCCAGTCGAGGCTGTGCTCGTAGCGCCGCAGCGCCCAGGCGTAGCCGCGCTCGAACGCACGCGAGACACGCCCCGGCGGCTTGTGCGACTGATCGCCCGGCTTCAAGAGCCACGCGCACATCATCGGCGTCGTTGTCAGCGAGATCACCAGCGAGATCACCACCGCGGCCGACAGCGTGATCGCAAACTCGCGGAACAGCCGCCCGGTTTGCCCACCCATGAACAGCAACGGAATGAACACTGCCACCAGCGACAGGCTGATCGACAGCACCGTGAAGCCGACCTCCTTCGCGCCGAGCAGCGCGGCCTTCATGCGCGACATGCCGGCCTCGATGTGGCGGCTCGTGTTCTCCAGCACCACGATCGCGTCGTCGACGACGAAGCCGGTCGCGACCGTCAGCGCCATCAGCGACAGGTTGTTCAGCGAGAAGCCGAGCAGGTACATCACGCCGAAGGTGCCGAGCAGCGCGACGACGGTCGCGACCGCCGGCACGAGGGTCGCGCGTACGCTGCGCAGGAACACGCTGACGACGAGCACGACGAGCACGACCGAGATCACCAGCGTGAGCTCGACTTCCTTCAACGAGTTGCGGATCGAGTTCGTGCTGTCGGAGGCGACGTTCAAGGTGACGTCGGACGGCAGTAGCGCCTGCAGCTCGGGCAGCAGCGCACGCACGCCGTCGACCGTGGCGATCACGTTGGCGGCGGGCTGGCGTTTGATCAGCACGATGATCGCCGGGTCGCCGTTGAACAGGCCGAGCGTCTGCGTGTTCTCGACGCCGTCGACCACCTCGGCCACGTCGTCGAGCCGCACCGCCGCGCCGTGGCGCCACGCGACCACCATGGTCGCGTAGTCGCTCGCCTTGAGCGCCGGCGTCTGGGTGTAGATCTGCAGCCTGCGCCCCTCGCCCTGAACGATGCCCTTTGGCCGGTTCGCATTCGAGGCCTGGATCGCGGCGCGCACGTCTTCGGTGCTGATGCCGTACTTGTTCAGCGCGAACGGCAGCAACTCCACGCGCACCGCCGGCAGCGAGCCGCCGCCGATCTCGACGTCGCCGACGCCGTCGACCTGCGACAGGCGTTGCGTGACGACATTCGAGACCGCGTCGTAGATCTGCCCCGGCGTCTTCGTCTTCGACGTCAGCGCCAGGATGATCACCGGCGCCGCCGCCGGGTTCGCCTTGCGGTACGTCGGGTTGCTGCGCAAGGTCGCGGGCAGGTCGGCCCGGCTCGCGTTGATGGCCGCCTGCACCTCGCGCGCGGCGCCGTCGATGTTGCGGCTCAGGTCGAACTGCAAGGTCACGCGCGTCGAGCCGGTCGAGCTCGACGAGGTCATCTCGTTGACGCCGGCGATCGTTCCCAAGTGGCGTTCGAGCGGCGTCGCCACGCTCGTCGCCATCGTCTCGGGGCTCGCGCCGGGGATGCTCGCGCTGACCGAGATGACGGGGAAGTCGACCTGCGGCAGCGGCGAGACCGGCAGCACGAGGAACGCAGCGATGCCGGCGAGCGCGATGCCAACGGTGAGCAGGACGGTGCCGATCGGGCGTTTGACGAAGGCGCTTGAGAGGTTCATTTTGTGCGCCCTCTCGTCGTCGGCGCGGCCAAGGCGCGTCCAAGCCGGTCGCTTCGCTTCGCCTCGGCCGTCGCCGCTGCGCGACGACCGCCACAGCATGAGCCGACGCCGGGTGCCGCCTGCCGCGACGCGCCACTCATCGGGCCGCCTCCGTCACCGCATCGGCTTCAGCCGAGCGAGGACCACGCACCCGCTGCCCCAACCGATCGAACGCCAAGTAGATCACCGGCGTCGTGAACAGCGTCAGCAACTGACTCACGATCAAACCACCAAAGATCGCCAGCCCCAACGGCCGCCGCAACTCCGCCCCATCACCCCAGCTCAGCATCAACGGCACCGCGGCGAACAGTGCCGCCAAAGTCGTCATCAGAATCGGCCTGAAGCGCAACAACGCCGCCTGATGAATCGCGTCGCGCGCGCTCATGCCCTGCTCGCGCTCGGCGTCGATCGCGAAGTCGATCATCATGATCGCGTTCTTCTTGACGATGCCGATCAGCAGGATGATGCCGATGATGCCGATGACGCCGAGGTCGTTGCCGGTGACGATCAGCGCGAACAACGCGCCGACACCGGCCGACGGCAAGGTCGACAGAATCGTCAGCGGGTGCACGTAGCTTTCGTACAGCACGCCGAGCACGATGTAGACGCAGATCACCGCGGCGAGGATCAGCCAGAGCTGATTCGACAGCGACTTCTCGTACGCGCCCGAGGCGCCGAG
>JANXVK010000212.1 GCA_025351675.1 Rhizobacter sp. | reverse complement strand
CCAGCGCCAGGAAGAGCACATTGAGCTGATCGCTTCGGAAAATTACGTTTCGCCGGCCGTGATGGCCGCACAGGGCACCCAGCTGACCAACAAGTACGCTGAGGGCTACCCCGGCAAGCGCTACTACGGCGGCTGCGAGTTCGTCGACATCGCCGAGCAGCTCGCGATCGACCGCGTGAAGCAACTCTTCGGTGCGCAGTTTGCCAACGTGCAGGCCAACTCGGGCTCGCAGGCGAACCAGTCGGTGTTCTTCGGCCTGCTGCAGCCCGGTGACACGATCATGGGCATGAGCCTGGCCGAAGGCGGCCACCTCACACACGGCATGCCGCTGAACATGAGCGGCAAGTGGTTCAAGGTCGTCAGCTACGGCCTGACCGCGGCCGAAGAAATCGACTACGACGCGATGGAGCGCTTGGCCCACGAACACAAGCCGAAGCTGATCATCGCCGGGGCATCGGCCTACAGCCTGAAGATCGATTTCGCGCGCTTCGCGAAGGTCGCGAAAGACATCGGCGCTTTCTTCATGGTCGACATGGCGCACTACGCCGGGCTGATCGCTGCCGGCTCCTACCCGAACCCGGTGCCGCACGCCGACGTGGTCACCTCGACCACCCACAAGACCTTGCGCGGCCCGCGCGGCGGCATCGTGCTGATGAATGACGAGGCGATCGCGAAGAAGATCAACAGCGCGATCTTCCCCGGCATCCAGGGCGGGCCGCTGATGCACGTGATCGCCGCCAAGGCGGTCGCGTTCAAGGAGGCGCTGCAGCCCGAGTTCAAGGTCTACCAGCAGCAGGTCGCGAAGAACGCGATCGTGCTGGCCGAGACACTGATCGAGCGCGGCCTGCGCATCGTCAGCGGCCGCACCGAATCGCACGTGATGCTGGTCGACCTGCGCCCGAAGAACCTGACCGGCAAGGAAGCCGAGAACCTGCTCGGCGCCGCGCACATGACCTGCAACAAGAACGGCATCCCGAACGACCCGCAGAAGCCGATGGTCACCAGCGGCATCCGCCTGGGCACGCCGGCGATGACGACGCGCGGCTTCAAGGAAGAGCAGACGCGCCAGACCGCGCACCTGATCGCCGACATCCTCGACCGGCCGAACGACGATGCGGTGAGCGCGGCGGTGAAGGCGAAAGTCACGGTGCTGACCAAAGACTTCCCGGTCTACCGGTAACCCGCGACCGGCTTCGGCACACCCCATGCGTTGCCCCTTCTGCAGCCACGAGGAGACGCAGGTCGTCGAGACCCGCGACTCCGACGAGGGCGACGTGGTGCGCCGCCGCCGCCGCTGCCACAGCTGCGACAAGCGCTTCACCACCTACGAGCGGGCCGAGATCGCGCTGCCGTCGGTCGTCAAGAAAGACGGCACGCGGGCCGATTTCGAGCCCGCCAAGATCCGCGCCTCGATGACTTTGGCGCTGCGCAAGCGGCCGGTCAGCGTCGAGCAGATCGACGCGGCGATGGAGCGCATCCAGGACAAACTTCTGAACAGCGGTGCGAAAGAAGTGCCGTCCACCCGCCTCGGGGAGCTGGTCATGCGCGAGCTGAAGCGCATCGACAAGGTCGCGTATGTGCGCTTCGCTTCGGTCTACCGCAGCTTCGAGGATGTGGACGAATTCAGGCAACTGATACGCGATATTTGAGGCGGGACTTGTCAACATTGCCTGCGCACTGACGACCCGCCGAGAAGCCGCCGGCCTGCAGGCCGGCTGGCCGCTGACCACCACCCCCGCCCGGGGGTGACACGCGGGGGAGCCCGCGAGAGGGCGGCCTCTCTCCCACCTCTGCGGGGCGCGCGAAGCGGCCTCTTTTTCTAAAGTCTGTGCATCGGTTCACACCCCGGAGCACAGATGAAAACCACCTCCCCTTCAGCGCAGCGCGGCCTCACGCTGATCGAAGCCTGCATCGTGCTGGCGGTGACGGCGATCGCCGCCGGCACGGTCGCGCCGGGCATGCGGGACCTGATCGACGCGCTCCGCCTCGACGGCACGGCGACCCAGCTCGCGACCGACATCCAGTTCATCCGCACCGAAGCCGTGGCCCGCAACGAGGCCTTGCGACTGAGCTTCCACCCGACCTCGGCCGGCAGCTGCTACGTGGTCCACACCGGCAACGCCGACCAATGCAGCTGCAGCGCCGCCGGCCCGGCGCAGTGCAGCGGCGCAGCGCGCGAGGTCAAGACGGTGACGATCGGCGCCGCCGAGCGCGTCACGCTGCAGGCCAACGCCGCTTCGATGCTGTTCGACCCGCTGCACGGCACCAGCACCCCGACCGGCACCTTGCGCGTGACCGGCCCGAGCGGCCGTGCCATCCACCACGTCATCAACGTCATGGGGCGCGTGCGCTCCTGCTCGCCGCAAGCCGCGGTACCCGGCTACCGCGCCTGCTGAATCGTTGGAGAGCCCCCATGCACACGCCCACGCCCACCCGCCAACGCGGCTTCACGCTGATCGAAC
>JANXVK010000203.1 GCA_025351675.1 Rhizobacter sp. | reverse complement strand
CGGGCTTCAAGCGCAGCATTGCACCGGGCGCGGACGGGAAATTCTCGGCCACCGCACTCCCGGTCGGCACCTACAAGGTGACCCTGCAACGCAATGGCGCGGCGGTAACCACGCGCGAGGGCGTCGAGGTGGTGATCGGCGGCGGCGCGGAAGTTTCGTTCGCTGCCGCCACTCTGCAAACCGTGCAGGTCGTCGGACGCCGGCAGGCCATCGACGTGTCCAACGTCGGCTCGACCACAACGTTCAGCTCGTCGGAGCTCGCCAAGCTGCCTGTCGCCAGCAACGTCGGCGCCATCATCCAGCTCGCGCCGCAGACGACGCGCGGCGACTCGCGCTACGGTGGCGGCGGCGCGCCGAGCTTCGGTGGTTCCGGCGCTTCGGAAAATGCGTACTACATCAACGGCTTCCCGGTGACTACCTTGCTGACGCAGGTCGGCTTTTCGCAGTTGCCCTTCAACTCGATCGCACAGGCCCAGTTGCTGACAGGTGGCTACGGCGCTGAGTTCGGTCGCTCTACGGGCGGCGTGGTCAACATCGTGACCAAGAGCGGTACCAACGACTTGCAGTTCGGCCTCGCGTTCTCGATCGAGCCGCAGGGACTGCGCGCGAAGTCGAGGAACCAGTACTTTGAAAACAACGGCCCGACGACGGTCAACACCAACGGCAAGCTCCAGTTTTTCCGGGAGAACGACCGCCAAGAGACGATGACCGAGTCGTTCTACTTCGGCGGCCCGCTGATCAAGGACAAGCTGTTCTTCTTCTTCGCCGCTGAGAACATCGACGTCACGCGCACCGGCATCCGCCAAGCAAACGCGCCGACCGCGTTGACCCAATCCAACCTGGCCGGTGGCTGGCAAGACACCTCCATCAACAAGCCGCGCGGCCTGTTGAAGTTGGACTGGAACATCACCGACGCGCACCACCTCGAATACACCAAGATCTACGACCAAGTCGACGACACGCGCCAGTACCGCCGCTTCAACTACAACACGCTCACCGCCGGCGACACGGTGACGGGCGGCAACATCTACTCGAACTGGGGTCCGACCCCGGTTGCCTCCGAGCAAGGTTCCGGCGTCGACATCCTCAAGTACACCGGGTACCTCAGCGACACCTTTACGCTGACCGCGCTGGTGGGCCAGACGCGCAGTGCGCACAAAAGCCAGCCCCGAGGCTACAACCCGGCGCTGCCAGTGGTCTTGCTCACCAACACGGCGCCCAGCCTGAATTACACGCAGCCGCAGAGCACAACGGCGTCCCAGCTGGTGCCCGGCGCCAACGACAAGAACACCGGCGCGCGCATCGACCTGGAGTGGAAGCTCAACTCGCAGCACACGCTGCGCGCCGGCGTTGATTACAACAAAATCCAGTCGGTCGCCGGCACCTCAGACGCGGGCGGAAGCACGTTCAACTACAGCCAGACGACCACCCCGAACCAGCCGATCGACAAGTTCTCGGCGGCGCCGTCGACGATCGGCGGCAATGCGCTGGCTCAGGCGGGCTATTACGTTCAGCAGACGATCATCGCCAGCAAGTCGACACCGACGGTGATTCAAAACGCGGTCTACATCGAAGACAAGTGGCAGGCGACCGATCGCTTGCTGCTGTCGCTCGGCCTGCGCAACGAAGGCTTCGACAACCGCAACGGCGACAACGTGTCGTACATCAAGCTCACCAAGCAACTGGCGCCCCGCTTGGGCGCAGCGTGGGATGTAAACGGCGACGCATCGTTGAAGATCTTCGGTAACGCCGGTCGGTACCACGTGCCGTTGCCGACCAACGTCGCGATCCGCGGTGCAGGCTCTTCGTTGTTCACGACGCAGAATCTGGCCTACACCGGCGTCGACCCGGCAACCGGCCTGCCGACGGGAACGACCGCTTTGGGCCCGGTCTATTCGTCGAACAACGAGTTCGGGCAAGCCAAGGATCCGCGCACGGTTGCCGCCGAGAACCTGAAGGGCATGTACCAGGACGAGCTGGCGTTCGGTTTTGAGAAGGCGGTTTCCAGGAGTCTGAACGTCGGCGCGAAGTTCACTTTCCGGACCCTGCGTAATGTCATCGATGACGGCTGCGACGACCGACCCTTCCTGAAGTGGGCTGCAGACCGCAACATCGACACCACCAACTTCGGCGGCTACAACTGCGCACTGTTCAACCCGGGCCGCGACAACACGTTCAACATCGACATGAACGGGGACGGAACGCTGGAGAATGTCCGTCTGTCGGCGGCCGACCTCGGCTTCCCCAAGGTAAAGCGAAAATACATGGCGCTCGACCTTTTTGCCGAGTATCCGTTCGACGGCAAGTTTTGGGGCAAGGTCAACTACACATGGTCGCGCAGCACCGGCAACACCGAAGGTCAGGTTCTCTCTGACATCGGCCAAGCTGACGTGTCGACTACGCAGGCATGGGACTTCCCCGAGTTCTCGGTCGGCGCCGACGGCAAGTTGCCAAACGATCGCACGCACCAGCTGAAGTTGTTCGGGTTCTATCAGGCGACGCTGGAGTGGGGCGTCGGTGCCAACTTCCTCGCAGCCTCCGGGCGCCCGCGCAATTGCATCGGCGCTGCACCCAGCGCCCCGGCCCAGGACACGCCGTTCAAGCCGGGTGACCCGGTGACGAACTACTCGACCTACGGACCGGCTTACTTCTTCTGCAATGGTGTCGCCACGCCGCGTGGCACGCAGGGAAGGCTGCCACCGGATCTTCGACTTGACCTGAACGTGTCGTACCGCCCGGCGGCGATCCCTGGGCTCGGCTTCAAGGTGGATCTGTTCAACGCCTTCAACCGGCAGTCGATCGAGGTGATCGAAGAGCGCTACAACCCGCGGTCAGGCAACACCGTTCGCCCGCAGTACGCGTCGGTGCAGAGCTACACCGCACCGCGCTACATGAAGCTGTCGGCCACGTACGACTACAAGTTCTAAGCCTGACGGCCTGAACGAACCCCAAGCCCGTCGGCACTGCGCCGGCGGGCTTTGCAGTTTCTTGGCCCGACGCGGATGCGTCCCTGATGCGCCGTTCGACGTTCTGGCAGTGCGGGTTTCCTCCGGTTGGATCGACCCGGAACGACTCTTGCTATTTGGCTAGAATGCGGCGCTGCACGAAGGTACGGTTCTTCAGATGCCCGCCTACACGGCCACGAGCCGGCGGGTGCTAAGGTTGGGTTGCCTGTGTTTCCCGCTCACTCAATCTGGAGATCCCAGACCATGAATTTTTCTCAGCGACAAGCGGATCCACGCCGACATTTGGTGGGTATCACGGTTGTCATCGCGGTACACGCGCTGGTCGTGTACGCCTTGGTCACGGGGCTGGCCAACAAGGTCATCGACGTGGTGCGCGCGCCGATCGAGACCAAGGTCATCGAGGAGGTGAAGAAGCCGCCGCCGCCGCCCGAGATCGTGCTGCCGCCGCCGCCAAAGATGGAAGCGCCGCCGCCGCCCTACATTCCGCCGCCGGAAGTGCAGATCGCCACGCCGCCGCCGCAACAGCCGACGATCTCGGTGGCACCATCGCCCGTGCCGCCACCGCCGACCGTGATGACACCGACGGCGCCTATCATTGCCGTTGCCCCGCCCGCGCCACCGGCGCCGCGTCCGGCCGTGGTCGCCATCGGCGTGGCCTGCGCGACCCAGGTGCCGCCGACGATGCCGCCGAAGGCTCTGCGTGAAGGCATCACCGGGACGGTTCGTGCGCGTGCCTCGATCAAGGGTGGCAAGGTCGTTGCAGTCGAAATCCTGTCGTCACAACCGCGCGGCGTGTTCGACGCTGCCGTTCGCAGCGCGATGATGCAGTACGGCTGTGCCGCAGCCGGCGACGAGGAAATCAAGGCCGACCAGACCTTCGATTTCAAGCTCGAGTAGTCCGCGCCCCAATGCACCGCCCACCACGCAGCGGCGCATCCGCATTCTCATTTCCAAAAAAATCCAACCTTCTTCGAATATTTGTCAGGAGTCTCCAGATGACCAGCCGTTTCCATTCCGTTCTCGCCGCCCTGGCGCTTGCCGCCAGCTTCATTGCGGCCCCGCAGCTCGCCTTCGCTCAGGCGTCTGCGCCGGCTGCCGAAGCCTCGGCGGTGCCGGTTGTCACGGCGGCCGCGCCGATCGCCGATGCGGTGACTACCAAGGAAACCGTCCACAACCCGTACGGCATCGGCATGCTGTGGTCGCAGGGTGACTTCGTCGCCCGCGGCACGCTGATTGTCCTCGTCATCATGAGCTTGGCGAGCTGGTACATCCTGGTCACCAAGCTGTACGAGAGCGTCAAGATCAGCCGCGAAGCGAAGAGCGCGCGCAGCAACTTCTTCAGGGCCGTGAATCTGCCCGAGGCCGTCAAGACGCTGCGGGACGGCAGCGCGTTTCGCTTCATTGCCGAGAGCGGCATCAGCGCCAGCGAGCACCATGAAGGCGCGTTGACCGAGAACATCGACCGCAGCACCTGGGTCACGAGCTCGGTGCAGCGCAGCATCGACGACGTGCAATCACGTCTGCAGGACGGCCTCGCGGTGCTGGCCACGGTGGGCTCGACCGCCCCGTTCATCGGCCTGTTCGGCACCGTCTGGGGCATCTTGAACGCGCTGACCACCATCGCCGTCGCCGGCCAGGCCTCGATCGACAAGGTCGCGGG
>JANXVK010000202.1 GCA_025351675.1 Rhizobacter sp. | reverse complement strand
GTCGACCAGCCGGTGCAGCACCCGGATCAGGCGCTCGACGTCTGCCATGTGCAGGCCGACGGTCGGCTCGTCGAGGACGTAAAGCGTGTGCGGTGCCTTGTTGCCGCGCTTGCCGATGTCGTCGCGCACCTTGCTCAGCTCGGTGACGAGCTTGATCCGCTGCGCCTCGCCGCCCGAGAGCGTCGGTGAGGGCTGGCCGAGCGTGAGGTAGCCGAGGCCGACGTCCTTGAGCAGCTGCAGCGGGTGCGCGATGTTCGGCATGGTCGCGAAGAAGTCGACGGCCTCGTCGACCTCCATCTTCAACACGTCGCCGATGCTCTTGCCGCGCCAGCTCACCGCCAGCGTCTCGGCATTGAAGCGCTCGCCGTGGCAGACGTCGCACGGCACTTTCACGTCGGGCAGGAAGCTCATCGCGATCGTCTTCATGCCCTGCCCTTCGCAGCCCGGGCAGCGGCCTTCGCCGGTGTTGAAGCTGAAGCGCGCAGGCGGGTAGCCGCGGGCGCGCGCTTCGAGCGTGTCGGCGAAGAGCTTGCGGATCGTGTCCCAGAAGCCGATGTAGGTGGCCGGGCAGGAGCGCGGCGTCTTGCCGATCGGCGTCTGGTCGACTTCGAGAACGCGGTCGATGTAACCCCAGCCATCGATGCCTTCGCAACCCTGCCAGTTCGGCTTGCCGCCCTTGATGTTGATGAACTGCAGGTTCGCGAGCAGCACGTCGCGCGCGAGTGTCGACTTGCCCGAGCCGCTCACGCCAGTGACGGCGACGAGGCGCCTCAGCGGCAGGTCGACGGTCACGTCCTGCAAGTTGTGCAGCTTCGCGCGCTTGATCGTCAGCAGGCGATTCGCTTCGCTCTCTTTGCGCACGGTCGTGGCCGTCACCGGCTCGACGACCCTTCGCGCCTGCAGCGGGTGGATCAGCGGATGCGCGAGGAAGCGGCCCGTCACCGAATCGGGGTTGCTGCTGATCTCGCTGACGCTGCCTTCGGCGACGAGGTGACCGCCGCGCTTGCCGGCGCCGGGGCCGATGTCGATGATGTGGTCGGCGCGGCGGATCGTGTCTTCGTCATGCTCGACGACGACCAGCGTGTTGCCCTTGTCGCTGAGGTTTTGCAGCGCGTTCAGCAGCACCTGGTTGTCGCGCGGGTGCAGGCCGATGGTCGGCTCGTCGAGCACATAGCACACGCCCTGCAGGTTGCTGCCGAGCTGCGCCGCGAGGCGGATGCGCTGCGCCTCGCCGCCGCTGAGCGTCGGCGCTGCGCGGTCGAGCGTCAGGTAGCCGAGGCCGACTTCTTCGAGGAACTCGAGCCGGCTCTTGATCTCGCTGACGACGTCGCGCGCGATCTCGGCATCGCGGCCGGTGAGCTTCAAGGCATCGACCCAGACGCGCGCATCTTCGACCGACCACGAACCGAGCCTCGTGATCGGCTCGTGCTCGAACGTGACGAGCCGCGAGGCCGGATTCAAGCGCGTGCCGGCGCAATCGGGGCACGGCGCGTCGGCGACGCCTTCGACTTCCGCCTCCTCCGACGGGAACGATTGCTCGCGGCCCTTGTTGTCGTCGTCGCGGATCGAATCGTCGTAGGCCTTGCGCTGCTCGCGCGTCAGCTTCAGCCCCGTACCGACGCAGGTCGTGCACCAGCCGTGCTTGCTGTTGTAGCTGAACATGCGCGGGTCGAGCTCGGGGTAGCTGGTGCCGCAGGTCGGGCACGCGCGCTTGGTCGAGAAGACCTTGACCGTGCCGATCTGCGCGGTCGAGGTCTCGTTCGCCATCGCGCCGATCAGCCCGTCGAGGGTGCTGAGCAGGTGCATCACGCCCTTGCCGAGCTCGAGCGCGCGCGCAAGCATCGCGCGCAGTTCGGGCTCGTTGTCGGCACTGACAACGATGTCGCCGACCGGCAGTTCGAGCGTGTGCTCCTTGAAGCGGTCGAGGCGCGGCCACGGGTCGACCTTGAGGAACTCGCCGTCGACGCGCAGGTGCGTGTGGCCGCGCGCCTTTGCCCATTTCGCGAGGTCGGTGTAGACGCCCTTGCGCGCCACGACCAGCGGCGCGAGCAGGCCGACGTGCTGGCCCTTGTGATCGCGCAGCAGTTGCGCGGCGATGCTCTCGGCGCTCTGCGGCTTGACCGGCGAGCCGTCTTTTACGCAATGCTGCAAGCCGAGCTTCACGTACAGCAGCCGCAGGAAGTGCCAGACCTCGGTCGTCGTCGCGACCGTGCTCTTGCGCCCGCCGCGCGACAGGCGCTGCTCGATCGCGACCGTCGGCGGGATGCCGTACACCGCATCCACTTCGGGCCGGCCCGCCGGCTGCACGATGCTGCGCGCATACGCGTTCAGCGATTCGAGGTAGCGGCGCTGACCTTCGTTGAACAGGATGTCGAAAGCGAGCGTCGACTTGCCTGAACCCGAGACGCCGGTGACGACGCTGAACTTGCCGCGCGGAATGCTGACGTCGAGCGACTTCAGGTTGTGTTCGCGCGCGTTGACGATGCGGATGTTCTCGTCGAGCGCGCGGCGCGCCTCGCGCTGCTGCCTGACGAGGTACTGCAGCGGCACGCCTTCTTCCACTTTGTGGCCACCGAGGCCCATCTGCACGTCGTAGTCGGCGAGCGCCTTGCCGGTGTGCGAGGTCGGATGCCGCTTCACGTCTTCCGGCGTGCCGGTGCAGACGATCTGGCCGCCGGCGTCGCCGCCTTCGGGGCCGAGGTCGATCAGCCAGTCGGCGGCGCGGATCACGTCGAGGTTGTGCTCGATCACGATCAGCGAGTGGCCGGCGTCGAGCAGCTTGCGGAACGAGCGCATCAGCTTCGCGATGTCGTCGAAGTGCAGGCCGGTGGTCGGCTCGTCGAACATGAACAGCGTGCCGCGTTTGGCCAACGGTTGCCGGCTGGCACTGGCGCTGCGCGCCGCTTCGGCCAGAAAACCCGCAAGCTTCAGGCGCTGGGCTTCACCGCCCGACAGCGTCGGCACGGGCTGGCCCAGCTTCACATATTCCAACCCCACGTCGATGATGGGTTGCAGCGCGCGAATCACATCGCGGTCGCCGGCAAAAATCGCAGCGGCTTCGCTGACCGTCAGGTTCAGCACGTCGGCCACATTCAGGCTGACCAGCCGCGTGACCGGCACCTGTCCGCCCTTGACCAGCACCGGGTTGGAGATCAAATGGTCCGACACCACCGGCGCAGATGCTTCGACCTCGGCCCGCACGGGCGCGGGCGCCACGGGCACGCGGCGCTCTATGCGCACTTCCAGAATTTCGGGCCGATACCGCTTGCCGTCGCAGTCCGGGCAACGCAGGTAAACGTCGCTGAGGAATTGCATCTCGACGTGTTCGAAGCCCGAACCGCCGCAGGTGGGACACCGGCCGTCTCCACCGTTAAAACTGAATTTTGTGGCCGTGTATCCCCGTTCGCGCGCCAGGTGGGCGTTGGCGAATATCTCGCGCACGGCGTCCCAG
>JANXVK010000183.1 GCA_025351675.1 Rhizobacter sp. | reverse complement strand
ATCGCCGTACACGCCCGTCGTGCTGCCGTAGACGATCCGCCGCACGCGGCCCTTGCGTGCGAGCGCCTGCAGCAGGTGCGCGGTGCGCGGGTCGGTTGCGCCGCTGGCCGGCGGCGGCGCGAGGTGCAGCACGGCGTCGGCGATGCCCGCGAGGCGCGCAAGCGTGGCGGGCGCGTCGAGGTTGCCGATCAGCGGCAGCACGCCCGCGGCGCGCAACGCTGCGCAGCGCGCCGCGCTCGACGTGAGCGCGATCAGCCGCCAGCGGCCGCGCAGCAGCCTCGCGACACGCATGCCGACATCGCCACAGCCGACGATCAGCAGGGTCGGTCGCTTGAAGCGCGTGGCGCGGTCCATCAGCAGGGCTTCATGGGGAGATTGGATGTGCAGGCAAAATCACCGGCTCAGTTTAATGAGAACGCGCACGCGCTCGCCCTCCATGTCTTTCACCGTCACCGTTCAACCCAGCGGCCGCACCTTCTCGGTCGACCGCGACGAAGTCATCCTCGCCGCCGCGATCCGCCAAGGCGTGGGCCTGCCCTACGGCTGCAAGGACGGCGCCTGCGGCTCGTGCAAGAGCCGGATGCTCGAAGGCCGGGTGATCCACGGCACCCACCAGTCGAAGGCGCTGAGCGCCGAGGAAGAAGCCGCCGGCTGGATCCTCACCTGCCAGGCCGCACCGCAGAGCGATGTGGTTGTCGAGGCGCGCACGGTGCCCGGCGCGGGGGAGTTCGCGATCCGCAAGATGCCGTCGCGCGTCACTTCGATCACGAAGCCCGCGCCCGATGTCGCGATCCTGCAGATGCAGCTGCCGGCGAACGACCGGCTGCAGTACCACGCCGGGCAGTACGTCGAGTTCATCCTGCGCGACGGCGCGCGCCGCAGCTACTCGATGGCGAACGCGCCGCACACCCAGGTCGACACCCCCGGCATCGAGTTGCATGTGCGCCACCTGCCCGGCGGCAAGTTCACCGACCACGTGTTCGGCGCGATGAAAGAGAAAGACATCCTGCGCATGGAAGGCCCGTTCGGCAGCTTCTTCCTGCGCGAGGATTCCGACAAGCCGATGATCCTGCTCGCCTCGGGCACCGGCTTCGCACCGATCAAGGCGATCATCGAGCACATGCAGTTCAAGCAAAGCCAACGGCATGCGGTGTTGTACTGGGGTTGCCGAAGCCAAGCCGATCTGTACCTGCACGAGTGGGCGCTGAACGCGGCGGCTTCGATGCCCAACCTCACGTACATCCCGGTGCTCTCCGAGCCCAAGCCCGAAGACGCGTGGACCGGTCGCACCGGCCTCGTCCACCAGGCCGTGATGCACGACCACCCAAACCTGATGAACCATCAGGTGTATGCCTGCGGCGCGCCGATCATGGTGGAGTCGGCGCAACGCGACTTCGTGATGAAGAGCGGGCTGCCGGACGACGAGTTCTACGCCGACTCGTTCACCTCGGAAGCCGACAAGCACGGCGCGTGAACTCGCGGGCAACCGACAACCACTACGGCGGAATCGCGATCGCGTTTCACTGGCTGTTGGCGCTCGCGATCGTCGGCTCGTTCAGCGTCGGTGTCTACATGAGCGACCTGCCGTTCTCGCCACTTCGGCTGAAGCTTTTCAATTGGCACAAGTGGGCGGGCGTGACGATCCTCGCGCTCTCGGCATTGCGGCTGCTGTGGCGGCTCGCGCGTCGCCCACCGCCGTTGCCCGATCAAGTACGCGCTGCGATGCCGGCGTGGCAGCGCCACGCGCACCACGCGACCCACGCGCTGCTGTACGGGCTTTTCTTCGCGGTGCCGCTCTCCGGCTGGGCGTACAGCACGGCGGCCGGCTTCCCCGTCGTCTGGTTCGGCCTGCTGCCGCTGCCCGACTGGGTGCCGGTGAACAAGGCACTCGCCGACGCGGTGCTGAAGCCGCTGCACCAGACGGTCGCGTTCACGCTCGCCGCGCTCGTCCTGCTGCACGTGGCCGCGACCCTCAAACACCAGTTCGTCGATCGCGACGGGCTGTTCCGGCGCATGTGGCCGCGAAGGATCGACCGATGAAGACAACGCTGATCGCACTGGGCCTGCTCGCCGGCGCCGCACATGCGCAACCCGCCGCGACGCTCGTGCCCGGGCAAAGCGAGATCGTTTTCACCAGCACGCAGATGGGCGTGCCGGTCGAGGGCCGCTTCAGGAAGTTCGACGCGAAGATCGCACTCGACCCGAAGCAGCCCGCGAGCGGCACCGTGTCGTTCACGATCGACGCGTCGAGCGCGACGCTCGGCATCGCCGAGACCGACGCCGAACTGGTCAAGCCGAACTGGTTCGACACCGCAAAAGTCGCGCAGGCCACGTTCAAGTCGAGCGGCATCAAAGGCCTCGGCGGCGGCAGGTTCCAGGTCGCGGGCACGCTCTCGATCAAGGGCAGCGCGCAGGCCATCGTCGTGCCGGTCATGGTCGCGCAGAACGGCGCCGTCTCGGTCGCGACCGGCAGCTTCACGATCAAGCGCCTCGCCTACAAGATCGGTGAAGCCGAGTGGGCCGACACCTCACTGGTCGCAAACGACGTGACCGTTCGCTTCAAGCTCGCGCTGACCGGTGTGCCGCCGCTGTGATCATCCAACCAAACCGCCCAACATGAAGAGGCTCATCGCCCCGCTGCTGCTCGCGCTCGCCGTCTGCAGCGCCGCCGCACAGACCCGACCGATCCGCCTGATCGTGCCCTACCCGCCCGGCGGCCCGCTCGACACGGTCGCGCGCGCGCTCGCCGACAAGGTGCAGCCGGTGCTCGGCACCGTGATCGTCGACAACCGGCCCGGCGCCGGCGGCAACCTCGGCGCCGACGTGGCCGCGAAGTCGACCCCCGACGGCACGACGCTGGTGATCGGCGCGGTCGCCACGCACGCGATCAACCCGTGGCTGTTCAAGAACATCCCGTACGACCCGATCCGCGACTTCACGCCGATCACCGGCATCGCGCAGGTGCCGAACGTGCTGGTCATGAACACGCAGACGGCCGACACGCTCGGCATCCGCACGGTCGCCGACCTGATCGGCTACGCCAAGAAGAACCCCGGCAAGCTGAACTACGGCTCGGGCGGCAACGGCAGCGCCGGCCACCTCGCCGGCGAAATGTTCAAGTCGCAGGCCGGCGTGTTCATGGTGCACATCCCGTACGCGGGCGGCAACCCGGCACAGCTCGCGTTGTTGTCGGGTCAGGTCGACCTGACGTTCGACAACCTCGCGTCGGCCTCGGTCAACATCAAGTCGGGCAAGCTGCGCGCGATCGCGGTCACGACGAGCACGCGTGCCTCGGCAATGCCCGAGGTGCCGACCATCGCCGAAGGCGGCAAGGCGCTGGGCCTGGCGCAGTTCAACATCAACACCTGGTTCGGCCTCTTCGGGCCGGCGAAGCTGTCGGCCGACGTGACCGCGCGGCTCAACAAGGCCTTCGTCGACGCGCTGAACTCGCCCGAGCTGAAAACGCGGCTCGTCACGCTGATGGCCGAGAACGCGGCCTCCACACCCGAGCAGTTCGCCGCGTTCGTGAAGGCCGAGCTCGCGAAGTACGAGCGGGTGGTGAAGGCGAGCGGCGCGACGGTCGAATAGGCGCCCCGCGCTACGCGAACAAGCCCGGCGCGGCGCCCGGCCCCAGCTCGTCGTCTTGGTAGAAGCACGCCGGGCAGATCGCGCGGTAGCGGTCGTTGCCGCCGATCACCACCTGCTCGCCTTCGCGCACGCGCTGGCCGCGCGCGTCGATGCGCAGGTTCAAGGTGGCCTTGCGGCCGCAGGCGCAGACCGACTTCATCTCCTCGATGTCGTCGGCCAGCGTCAGCAGCGCGGCCGCGCCGGCGAAGGCCTCGGCGCGAAAGTCGCTGCGCAGGCCGTAGCAGACCACCGGCACGCCGTCGACGTGCGCGAACCGGTGCAGCTGGCGCACTTGGGCCAGCGTCAGGAACTGCGCCTCGTCGATCAGCAGACAGGCGATGCCGTCGCCGAGATGGGCGCGCACGAATTCGGTCTCGCGGCCGAAGGTCTCGGCGTCGCGCGTGAGGCCCAGGCGCGAGGCGATCACGCCCTTGCCGTCGCGGTCGTCGAGTGCGGCAGTGAACAGGCGCACGCGCATGCCGCGCTCTTCGTAGTTGTGCGCGGCCTGCAGCAGCGCGGTCGATTTGCCCGCGTTCATTGCGGCGTAGCGGAAGTGCAGTTTGGCCATCCACCGATGTTCGCAGGCCGGGCCGGCGGGGTCGCCGGCGATCGCTACGCACCGCGGCCGAAGTCGGCGCGCATGTCCATGACGCGCGAGCAGCCGCGCGAACAGCGGCACCGCACCGCGCATGTAGCTCTTCAGCAGCCCGTTGGCGAACGCGCCGCGCGGCTTCGAGATTTCGAGCACGAGCGGTTGACCACTCGGGCGGAGCACGCGGTGGAATTTGCGGAACGGGCCTCAAGGTCGATGTGGCGCAGCGCGTAGCCCATCACGAGAAAGTCGACGCTCGCGTCGGCCATGGCAAGCGCTCGGCCGTGCCTTCGAGGCAGTGCACGGTCGCCGACAGCCTGGCCTGCGCCATGCCGACATCGAGCACATCGGCACCGGGCTTCAGCCCGGCGCAATCGTCGGGCAGCGAGGTGTGCGGCAGATGGACCAGATCGGGCGCGCCCGAGGGGCGTTGAACCGGGGCGGCAGAAGTCTGGGGGCATGCAGGGCGGCTCGTCGTTCTCTTCGGATCGGTCTTGCCCGGTCGGGGGCAAGCCGCACGCAGGGGCGGCGGGCATCGTCCCGCGCCGGCGGCGAGCGCCCGCTTTGGTAAACTCGCGCCCCGTGAGATGGCCGTTGCGCTCCTCATGATTCTTTCCGACGACGACCGCGACCCGGCCCGCGTCGCCAGCACCCCACGGACCCGAAACACGCATGACCACCGCCCAAACCGATTTGCAGCGCGAAGTGGCCGCACTGATGGTTGAAGCCCTCAACCTCGACGTCGCTGCCGAAAGCATCGCCCCCGAAGCCCCGCTGTACGGCGAGGGCCTGGGGCTCGATTCGATCGACATCCTCGAAGTGGCACTCGTCGTCTCGCAGCGCTACGGCTTCCAGCTGCGCTCGGACGACGAAGACAACGTGCGCATCTTCACCTCGCTGGCGAGCCTGACCGAGCACATCGCAGCGAACCGCGTCAGTTGAGTGCGTCAGCGGA
The DNA here is from genome assembly GCA_025351675.1 of Rhizobacter sp. Classification (GTDB taxonomy): domain Bacteria; phylum Pseudomonadota; class Gammaproteobacteria; order Burkholderiales; family Burkholderiaceae_C; genus LMDS01. Next base: position 10,157 of record JANXVK010000183.1, on the reverse strand, counting down.
TCGACCCGCCATGTCCCCCCGCCTCGTCCTGATCGCGCTGGCGACCGTCGCCTACATCCTCGGCTGCCACTGGCTGATGACGCAGGCGCACGCGTCGCCGTGGAACGCGGTCGGCGTGCTGACACCGATGCTTGCGGCGCTCGCGATCGGCGCGTGGCGCGGTGGCCAGCACGCCCTCGGCGCGCTCGTCACGCTCGCGATCGCCGGGCTGGGCGCGCAGGCGCTGTTCGGCGTGCAGGTGCCGGCGCGGCTGCTCTATCTGGCGCAGCACGCCGGCATCCACGGGTTCCTCGCGTTCGCGTTCGGCAACACGCTGCGGCCCGGCCACACGCCGCTGATCACGACGCTGGCGCGGCGTGTGCACCGAAACGTCACGCCTGACATGGTCGCCTACACGCGCAAGTGCACGCTCGCGTGGGTCGTGTACTTCGCCGGCATGGCGGTTGCATCGGTCGCGCTCTACGCCGTCGCACCGTTCGACAGCTGGGCGCTGTTCGCGAATCTGCTGACACCGGTGACGCTGGTCGCGATGTTCGTCGGCGAGTACCTGCTGCGCTATTGGCTGCACCCCGAGTTCGAGCGCGCGACGTTCGCCGACGCGATCCGCTCGTATCGGCACCACGCCGCAAAGTGATCAATACGTCGATCTCGATGTCGATGCCGCTGATCTTGGCCGACGACCTCGACGCCCCGCTCGCCTGGCGCGACGGCGCACCGATCTCGCGCCGCCAGTACCTCGCCGACTTGCACGCGCTCGCCGCGCGCTTGCCGGCCGCCGGGCCGATGCTCAACTTCACCGCCGACCGCTACCGGTTCGCGATCGGCCTCGGCGCGGCGATGCTGCGCGGCCAAGGCAGCCTGATGCCGCCGAACCACAAGCCCGACACGGTCGAGCGGCTGCGCACGCTGTTCCCGTCGACCTGGGCGCTCGCCGATGCCGACGCGCCAGCGCTGCAGCTGCCGACGATTCACCACGCCGAGGCGCCCGCGCCGCTTGCGGACGGCGCCGCCTCGCCGCCGCTGCCCGAGATCGACGACGCCGCGCTCGCTGCGCAGGTGCTGACCTCCGGCTCGACCGGCGCGCCGGTGCCGCACGCCAAGCACTGGGGCCTGCTGGTGCGCAACACGCAGGCCGGCGCGCGGCGCCTGGCGCAGCAGATGGGCCGCCGTGACCTGGTCGGCGTGACGCTGGTCGCGACCGTGCCGGCGCAGCACATGTACGGCTTCGAGTCGACTGTGCTGATCGCGCTGCTCGGCGGCGCGGCGTTCGACACCGGGCGGCCGTTCTACCCCGCCGACATCGCCGCCGCGCTGATGCGCGCGCCGCGCCCGCGCATGCTGGTGACGACGCCGTTCCACCTGAAGATGCTGCTCGACTCCGGCGTGCCGTTGCCGGCCATCGACCTGACCGTCTGCGCGACCGCGCCGCTCGCACCGCAGCTCGCGGCGCGCGCCGAGGCCGCACTGGCCGCGCCGCTGATGGAGATCTACGGCTGCACCGAAGCCGGCCAGGTCGCGTCGCGCCGCAGCACCGAAGGGCCGGAGTGGCACACCTACGACGGCCTGCTGCTCAGCGGCGATGGCGACGAGGTCATCGTGCAAGGCGGCCACGTGCCCGAGCCGACGCGGCTGGCCGATGTGCTCGACGTGATCGACGCCCGGAGCTTCCGCCTGCTCGGTCGCTCGAACGACCTGATCAACATCGCCGGCAAGCGCAGCTCGCTCGGCCACCTGAACTTCCACCTGAACTCGATCGCCGGCGTGCACGACGGCGCGTTCTGGCTGCCGCCCGACCCGAGCGGTACCGGCGTCGTGCGGCCGATCGCGTTCGTGGTCGCCCCCGATCTCGCTGCCACGGGCGAATTGCACGGGACCGTGCTCGGCGCGTTGCGTCGGCGGGTCGACGCCGCGTTCCTGCCGCGCCGCGTCGTTGCCGTGCCGGCGCTGCCGCGCGAGCCGACGACCGGCAAGCTGCCGGCGCTGCCGTTCGCGGCCTGGGCCGAGCACGCGCTCGCCGCGGCGAAGGGCTGATGACATGTCGCCCCCCACGTCACGTCGTTCCTGCCCCCCGAGTGGGCGCTCAGCCGCAAGGTCCACGAAGGGGCCCCTTCGTGGACCTTGGCGGCCCGGCGCCGGCTGAGATGCACACGCTGCAGTGGCAAGTCGCGCACGACCACCCGGCGTTTGCCGGGCACTTCCCGGGTCAGCCGCTGCTGCCGGGCGCGTCGCTGCTGGCCGAGGTGCTCGAAGCGGTGCTCGACGAGCCCGCGCTCGCGGCGCTCGTTGGCGCCGCACCGCGCATCGGTGCCGCGAAGTTTCTCGCGCCGGTGCGGCCGGGCGCACAACTCACGATCACGCTCGACGCCACCCCGCGCGGTGTGCGCTTTGAGGTGCGCGAAGGCGAACGCTTGGCGGCGTCGGGCCAGTTCGAGGTATCTGCATGAGCACGCCGGCCGACCGCGCCCTTGGCGGCTGGACCGCAGACAAGGAGCGCAGCAACCTCTGGATGCTGCGCCTGATGCGCTGGTTCGCCGTCGCCGCCGGCCGCCCCGTCGCGCGCTGGGCGTTGCACCCGATCACGCTGTACTTCCTGCTCGTCAACGGCCGCGCGCGGCGCGCCTCGCTGAACTACCTCGTGCACGTGCTCGGCCGGCCGACGCGCTGGGTCGACGCTTACCGCCACATCCACTGCTTCGCGTCGACGATCCTCGACCGCGTCTATTTTCTGCAGGAGCGCTTCGACCAGTTCGAGGTCACCGACCGCGGCGGCGCGGCGCTGCACGCGCAACTGGCGCAGGGCGAAGGCGTGATGCTGGTCGGCGCGCACATCGGCAGCTTCGAGGCGCTGCGGGCCACGGCCCACGGCCGCGGCGTGCCGATCGCGATGCTGATGTACGAAGAGAACGCGCGGCTGATCAACGCCACGCTCGCAGCGATCGCACCCAAGGCGCAACTGCACACGATCGCGCTCGGCAAGCCCGGCGCGATGCTGCAACTGCGCCGCTGGCTCGACGCAGGCGGCCTCGCCGGGCTGCTCGCCGACCGCACGCTGCCGGGTCAGTCTGGCGGAATCGCCGGGCCGTCCCAAGATTCCGCGCCCCCCTCGGGGGGCGGCCGTCGCGAAGCGTCGGTCGGGGGGTCCAGGTCCGGCTCGCGCACCTCGTGGCTCGACTTTCTCGGCCAGCCGGCGCGCTTCTCCGACGGCCCGTTCCGGCTCGCGGCGCTGCTGCGCCGCCGGGTCGTGTTCATGGCCGGGCTGTACCAAGGCGGCAACCGCTACGAGCTCCGCTTCGTCGAGCTCGCCGACTTTCGCGATTCGGCCGACACGGGCGGGCAGGACCTCGACGCCCGCGTGCAGGACGCGATGCAGCGCTACGTGACCCTGCTCGAAACCCTGTGCCGCGAATCGCCGTACAACTGGTTCAACTTCTTCGACTTCTGGGCCACCGATGCCGCTGACCGACCTGCTCCGCGTTGACAGCCGACGCGCCACGCTGACGACGCTCGCGTTGCTGTGCGCCTGCGCCTTGCCTGCGCTCGCCCAAGCCCCGTTCGACATCGTCGAGCTGATGCGCACGCTCGCGCAAGTCAAGGCCGGCGAGGCCACCTTCACCGAGACGCGCACGGTCGCGATGCTCGAGCGCTCGCTGCAATCGAGCGGGCGCCTGAGCTTCGAGGCGCCCGACAGCTTCGTGCGCGAAACGCTGAAGCCGCGGCGCGAGAGGATCGCGGTCGTCGGCAACCAGGTGACGATGAGCATCGGCAGTGGCACAGGGGCACGCAGCCGCACCGTGCCGCTCGACTCGGTGCCCGAGGCCGCGGTGATCATGGAGGCGATTCGCGGCACGCTGACCGGCAACCGCGACGCAATCGAGCGCCACTTCACGCCGACCGTGAGCGGCACGCCGCAGCGCTGGACGCTCGAGCTCAAGCCGCGCGAGCCGCGCCTGCGCGAACTCGTGATCGCGGTCCGGCTGGCCGGCGACAAGGGGCTGGTGCGCGAGGTCACGGTCGCGATGGCCGATGGCGACAGGTCGGTGATGACGATCGAGCCCGTCATGTCGACACCCGCGGCCACGCCTTCCTCGATGCCCAAGTCGGCGAGCGCGCCGAGCTGACGCGCGCGATGGCCGGTTCGCTCTCACACATCGCCGCGTTCGCCCGCCGCCGCGCGCTCGTGCTGTGGCTGCTGTGCATCGCGATCGCCACGGTCGTGACCGTGCGCACGAACTACGTCGCCGACCTGTCGGCGTTCCTGCCGTCAACGCCGAGCGCCGAGCAGGCGGTGCTGCTCGACCAGTTGAAGAGCGGCGTCGCCGCGCGGCTGGTGCTGATGGGCATCGAGGGCGGAACTGCCGAGCAGCGCAGCAATGCCTCGTTGCAGTTCGGCCAGGCCTTGCGCAAGAGCGGCCAGTTCGACGCGGTGCACAACGGCGACAACTCGGGCTTCGAGGCCACGGGCAAGTTTCTGTTCGAGCACCGCTACCTGCTGAGCCCCGCGGTCGATGCGCAGCGCTTCACCGTCGATGGCTTGCGCGCCGGCATCGACGAGGCCACCTCGCTGCTCGGCACACCGGCCGGGGCGGCGATCAAGTCGGTGATCCTGCGCGACCCGACCGGCGAGACGATCCGCATGGCCGAAAGCATGCTGCCCTCAAAAGCGCCGCGCAGCGACGGCCGCGTCTGGATCTCGCGCAGCGCCGCGCGCGCGGTGCTGATCGCGACCACGCATGCCGACGGCGCCGACCTCGACGCACAGGAGCGCACGCTCCGGTTCATCGACACCCGCTTCGCGCCGTTCAAGGCCCAGGGCCTGACGCTGATCGTCTCGGGCTCGGGCACGTTCGCGGTCGCGTCGCGCACGCAAATCAAGGCCGAAGTCGAGCGGCTCGCGATCGCGGGCGGCGTCGCGATCGTCGCGCTGTTGTTGCTGGCGTTCGGCGGCTCGCTGCGCACGCTCGTCACCGCGATGCTGCCGGTCGCCTCCGGCGTGCTCGTCGGCATCGCCGCGGTGAGTCTGATCTTCGGCAACGTCCACGGCATCACGCTGGGGTTCGGCACCACGCTGATCGGCGAGGCGGTCGACTACGCGATCTACTACCTGATCCAGGCCCGACCGGCCGTTTTTGTCAGACCGGGTGCACCCGCCGGCTCAGGCGCGCGGCGCTGGATCGCAGACAACTGGCCGACCGTGCGGCTCGGCCTGTGGACCTCGGTCTGCGGTTTCGCGGCGTTGCTGTTCTCCGGCTTCCCGGGGCTCGCACAACTCGGCGTGTTCTCGATCGCCGGGCTGACCGCGGCGGCGTTGACGACGCGATGCGTGCTCACCCGCACCTCGCCCGACGGCGCGCCCGGCATGGGCCTGCGCCACCACCTCGGCCGTTTCGTCGGTTGGGGCACGCGCGTGTTGCCGAGCCTGAGGGGGCCGCTCGCCGCCATCGCGCTGCTCGCCGCCCTCACGCTCGCGTGGCTGCCTTCCGCGTGGCGTGGCGATTTGTCGTCGCTGAGCCCGGTCGGCTCGGCCAGGATGAAGGTCGACGCCGACCTGCGCGCCGACCTCGGCGCGACCGACGCGGGCACGTTGGTCGCCGTCTCGGCAGCCGACGAAGCCGGCGTGCTCGCCGCCGCCGAAGCCGCCGGCGCGCGGCTCGACAAGCTCTCCGAGACCGGCGCGATCGCCGGCTACGAGTCACCGACGCGCGTCCTGCCGAGCCCGGCGACGCAGCAGGCGCGGCAGGCGGCGCTGCCGGATGCGGCGACACTGGGCGCGCGTCTGCGTGAGGCCACCGTCGACGGCCCGCTGCCGGCCGCGCGCCTCGGCGAGTTCATCACCGATGTGCAGGCCGCGCGCCAGCAGGCGCTGCTGACGCGAGAATCGTTGAAGGGCACACCGCTGTACGCCGCGCTCGATGCACTGCTCGTGCCAGGCAGCGCTGACCCGAAGAATCCGCGGCCTTGGCGCGCGCTGCTGAGCCTGCAGGCCGGCCCGCAGGCGATCGACCCGGTTCAATTGCGCGCCGCGCTCGCCGACGTGCGCGGTGCGCAGGTCGTCAACATCGGCGCCGAGCTCGGCACGCTGTACGCACGCTACCTGCACGAGGCCGGGCTGCAGGCGCTGCTCGGCGCGCTGGCCGTGTGCGTGCTGCTCGCGCTGCACCTGCGCTCGTTGAAGCGCCTCCGGCGCATCGCGCAACCGGTCGCGGCCGCGGTGCTGATCGTGCTCGCGGTGTTCAGCGTGACCGGCGCGGCGCTCGGCATCCTGCACCTCGTCGGCCTGCTGCTGACGGTCGCGATCGGCTCGAACTACGCACTCTTCTTCGACCATATCCGCGCGCAGCAAGACTCCGCACCCGCCGGCGCGCCGCTGGTCATCGACAACGACACGCTCGCGTCGCTGGCGCTCGCGAACCTGACCGCGGTGATCTCGTTCCTGCTGCTCGCGTTCTCCAGCATCCCGGCGCTGTTCGCGATCGGCCAGGTCGTGGCGCCGGGCATCCTGCTGAGCCTCGTGTTGTCGGCCGCCTTCATCCCGGCACGGCGGCGTTGATCGACGTGCAAAAATCCGGCCCATGCACGCTTCGCCTCCTCCGGCCCTGCCGCTTGCGCCCGCGCGCTGGCGCCTGCCGCCGCTGCTGAAAGCCAGCCTGGCTTGGCACGCAGGCGCGGGCGCGCTGGCGCTCGCGCAGCCGGCGCTGTGGCCGTGGGCGCTGGGCACGGTCGCGCTCGATCACGCGCTGGTCACCGGCATCGGCCTGTGGCCGCGCTCGACTTGGCTCGGCGCAAACCTGCTGCGCCTGCCGACGGCATCGGCTGCGCGACGCGAGATCGCGCTGACGATCGACGACGGACCCGACCCGCAGATCACCCCCGCGGTGCTCGACCTGCTTGACGCGCACGGCGCGCACGCCACATTCTTCTGCATCGCGCGCCACGCCGAACAGCACGCGGCGCTGTGCCGCGAAATCGTGCGGCGCGGCCACAGCGTGCAGAACCACAGCTTCGACCACGCGCACACCTTCTCGCTGCTCGGCCCGCGCGCGATCCGCCGCGAGCTGGTGCGCGCGCAAGACACGCTCGCGCAGGTCACCGGCCAGCGCCCGCGCTACTTTCGTGCACCGGCCGGGTTGCGCAATCTGTTTCTGGCGCCGGTGCTGCACGAGCTCGACCTGCAACTCGTCGCCTGGACGCGCCGCGGCTTCGACACCGTGCGCCGCGACCCCGTCGACGTGCTCGCGCGCCTGACCGCCAAGCTCGCGGCCGGCGACATCCTGCTGTTGCACGACCACCACGCCGCGATCGCCGTCAGCGGCCGGCCGGTCACGCTCGAAGTCTTGCCGGCGCTGCTGCAGCGCTTCGAGGACGAGCGCCTGCACGCCGTCACGCTGCCCGAGGCATTCGCATGACGCCCGCGAACACCACCGTCTGGCTCGCGCTGATCGCCGCGACCAGCCTGCCCTACCGCGGCGCCGGCCGCTTCGCCTGGCATTTCGCGCGCGGCAAGTTGGGGCTGGACCCGGTGTTCCGCCACATGCTGCACACCGGCCTGATCCCGCCCCAGGCACGCGTGCTCGACATCGGCTGCGGCCAGGGCCTGCTCGCGAGCCTGCTGCAGCGCTGCGGCGAATTCGAGCGCAGCGGCCGCTGGCCGAGCGGCTGGGCGCCGGCGCCGGCACCCGCGCAGGTCACTGGCATCGAGCTGATGCCGCGCGACGTGGGCCGCGCCCAAGCCGCGCTCGGCGCGAGCGCCGTGTTCATCTGCGGTGACATGCGCACCACGCCGTTCCCCGAGGTCGACGCGGTCGTGATCCTCGAAGTGCTGCACTACATCACGATCCCGGAGCAGAATGAGGTGCTCGCGCGTGTGCGGCGTGCGCTGCCGGCTGGCGGCACGCTGCTGCTGCGCATCGGCGATGCGGCGGCGACGCGCGGCTTTGTGATCAGCCAGTGGGTCGACCGCGTCGTCACCTTCGTGCGCGGCCACCGCGTCGTGCCGCAGTTCTGCCGCACGCTGGGCGAGTGGAAGGTCCAGCTCGAATCGCTCGGCTTCGACGTGCGCAACCAGCCGATGAGCGAGGGCACACCATTCGCGAACGTGCTGCTGATCGCGCGCGTGAAGGAGGCGACGTGAAGCCGCTCGCGATCACTGCTGCGACGTTGACGACCGCGCTCGGCGCTGGCAATGCCGTGACCCTCGACGCGCTGCAGGTTCAGCGCACCGGCCTCGCGCCGGCGCGTTTCATGGACATGCCACTGCCGACCTGGACCGGCGAGGTCGACGGCGTCGACGCGGTCGCGATTCCCTCTGATCTCAGTGAATTCGACTGCCGCAACAACCGGCTCGCGTGGCTGGGCCTGCAGCAAGACGGTTTCATCGACGCCGTCGCCGCCGCACGCGCGCGCTGGGGCGCGCGCCGCGTCGCGGTCTTCCTCGGCACCAGCACCTCGGGCCTGTTGCAGACCGAACTCGCCTACCGCCGCCGCGAAGCCGATGGCGCGCTGCCGGCCGACTTCCACTACGGCCCGACCCAGAACACCTTCTCGGTCGCCGATTTCGTCGCGCGCGCCTTGCAGCTCGACGGCCCGGCCTGGGTCGTCTCGACCGCGTGCTCGTCGAGCGCGAAGGTGTTCGGCAACGCCGCGCGCCTGATCGAAGCCGGGCTGGTCGACGCGGCGCTCGTCGGCGGCGTCGACAGCCTGTGCCTGACGACGCTGTATGGCTTCAACTCGCTGGAGCTGCTGTCGACCGAAATCTGCCGGCCGTGGGACGCCTCGCGCAACGGCCTGTCGATCGGCGAGGCGGCGGCCTTCGCACTGATTGAGCGCGAACCAGCCGCGCCGCCACAGGGCTGGCTGCTCGGTGTCGGCGAAAGCAACGACGGCTATCACATGAGCACGCCGCACCCCGAGGGCCTGGGCGCGATCGCGGCGATGCGCGCGGCCCTCGCCGACGCCGGCCTGCAGCCCGGCGACATCGACTACATCAACCTGCACGGCACCGCGACGCCGAGCAACGACGCGGCCGAAGACGCCGCGGTCGCGAGCGTGTTCTGCGCCGCCACGCCCTGCAGCTCGACCAAGGGCGCGACCGGCCACACGCTGGGCGCGGCCGGTGGCGTCGAGGCCGCGATCGCGTTGCTCGCGATGCGCCACGGGTTGATGCCCGCGGGCCTGAACCTGTTGCACCGCGACCCTTCGCTGCGCATGCACTACCTGCTCCAGAACCGTGAAGTGCCGGTGCGCCGCGTGCTGTCGAATTCGTTCGGCTTCGGCGGCTCGAACGCCAGCCTCGTTCTGGGAGCGGCGAAGTGAAGCGGGCCGAGCGCCGGGCCGCCCCTGTGGGCCACCAAGTGGCCCACTTCGTGACCCATGCGGCCCGCATCCAAGGGCCACGAAAAGGCCCCTTCGTGGCCCTTGGGCATCGACCGGAGTACCCATCGGTCGAGGAGTACGCATCATGAGCGGTTTGAAGATCTGGGTGCAAGGCATCGGCCTGCTCGGACCGGGCCTGAACTCGTGGGCCGCATCGATCGATGTGCTGCGCGGAATCCAAATCATCACCAGTGCGCCGACCGCACTGCCCGCGCCCGCGCGCCTGCCGCCGGCCGAACGCCGCCGCGCCGGCGCGGCCGTCAAGCTCGCGCTCGCGGTCGCCGACGAAGCGGTCGCGCAGGCGCAGGTCGACCCGACCGTGCTCGCGACCGTGTTCACGTCGAGCAGCGGCGAGGGCACGAACTGCCACGTGCTGTGCGAAACGCTCGCCACTCCCGCGCCGATGGTCTCGCCGACGCGCTTCACGAACTCGGTGCACAACGCCGCCTCGGGTTGCTGGCACATCGCGGTCGGCAGCCGCGCGGCGTCGACCAGCCTGTGCGCGTTCGACGGCAGCTTCGGCGCCGGCCTGATCGAAGCCGCCACCAGCGTCGCGCTGAACCGCGCGCCGGTGTTGCTGGTCGCGAGCGATTCGCCCTACCCCGAACCGATGCATGCGGCGCGGCCACTGCCCGATCACTTCGGCCTCGCGCTGGTGCTGGCGCCGGCGCCCGACGCGCGCTCGATCGCCGCGCTGACGATCGACGCGGTCGACGCGCGGCACGTTGCGAGCGTCTGCGCCGACCCGGCGCTCGAAGCGCTGCGCCGCGCGATCCCCGCCGCCGCGG
>JANXVK010000164.1 GCA_025351675.1 Rhizobacter sp. | reverse complement strand
GCATGAGCGTCGAGCAGATCTATGCGATGTTCCCGAACCTGAAGGAGCGCGCCAACAGCCAGGGCACGCGCCTGTCGGGCGGCGAGCAGCAGATGCTCGCGGTCGCGCGCATCCTGCGCACCGGCGCGCGGCTGCTGCTGCTCGACGAGATCTCCGAGGGCCTCGCCCCGGTGATCGTGCAGAAGCTCGCCGAAATGGTGATCGCGCTGCGCGGGCAGGGCTACACCGTGCTGATGGTCGAACAGAATTTCCGCTTCGCCGCACCGCTGGCCGATCGTTTCATGGTGATGGAGCACGGCGAGGTCATTCAAGAATTCACGCAAGCCGAACTGCCGTCCCGGCTGGACCGGCTGCACGAGTACCTCGGTGTCTGATCGACACCAACTCCGTCCGATTTCAAATTTCTCCACAAAGAGACTCTCGATGAACCTCACCAAAATTTCGACGGCCTGCGCGCTCGCCACGGCCACGCTGTTGGCGGCTCCGGCCCACGCCCAGATTTCAGGCGACGTGATCAAGATCGGCTTCATCACCGACCTGTCCGGCCTGTACGCCGACATCGATGGCCCGGCCGGTGCCGAAGCGATCCGCATGGCGATCGCCGACCTGGGCGGCGCAATCAATGGCAAGAAGATCGAGCTGCTCGTCGCCGATCACCAGAACAAGGCCGACGTGGCCGCGTCGAAGGCGCGCGAGTGGTTCGACCAGCAAGGTGTCGACGTGCTGATCGGTGGCACCAACTCCGGCACGGCGCTGGCGATGGCCAAGGTCGCGGCAGAAAAGAAGAAACCCTTTCTCGCGGTCGGCCCTGGCAGCTCGGCGCTGACCAATGACCAGTGCTCGCCATACACGATCCACTACGCCTACGACACGGTCGCACTCGCCAAGGGCACGGCCCCGGCGGTGGTCAAGGCCGGCGGCAAGAGTTGGTACTTCCTGACGGCCGACTACGCGTTCGGCACTGCACTGCAGGCCGATGCCACGGCGGCGGTGAAGGCCGCAGGCGGCATTGCGGTGGGCTCGGTGCGCCACCCGCTGGCGGCGAGCGATTTCTCGTCGTTCCTGTTGCAAGCGCAGTCGAGCAAAGCCGAGATCCTGGGTCTGGCGAACGCCGGTGGCGACACCATCAACGCGATCAAGGCCGCGAACGAGTTCGGCGTCACCAAGACCATGAAGCTCGCCGGTCTGCTGATGTTCATCAACGACGTGCATTCGCTCGGCCTGAAGGCCACTCAGGGCATGTACCTGACCGACAGCTGGTACTGGAACCAATCGGCCGAATCGCGTGCCTGGAGCAAGCGCTTCTTCGACAAGTTCAAGCGCATGCCGTCGTCGATCCAAGCTGCCGACTACTCGGTCGCGCAGTTCTACCTGAACGCCGTCAAGGCGGCGGGCACCGACGACGGTGACAAGGCCAACGAGCAGATGCGCAAGAGCAAGATCAACGACATGTACACGAAGGGCGGCTATGTGCGCGCCGACGGCACGATGGTCCACGACATGTACCTGATGCAGGTCAAGACACCAGCGCAATCGACCACGCCGTGGGACTACTTCAACGTGGTCGCCACGACCAAGGGCGAGGACGCTTTCCTGACGAAGGCCGAATCGAAGTGCGCCCTCTGGAAGTGACAGCCCCGCAAGCTCGGGTTACCGAGCTTGACCCCCCGCGGGGGTCGAGCCCGCCTTGGGGCGGCCCGGCGTCGGGCTCGTCGCGCTAGCCACGGTACGGACAACAGATGGAAATCTTCGGCATCCCGATTCAGGCCTTCATGGGCCAATTGCTGCTCGGCCTCGTCAACGGCTCGTTCTACGCGATGCTGAGCCTGGGCCTTGCTGTCATCTTCGGGTTGCTGGGGATCGTGAACTTCGCGCATGGCGCGCTGTACATGATCGGCGCGTATGTCGCGTATGTGCTGCTGGAGAAGTTCGGCATCAACTACTGGTTCGCGCTGGTCCTCTCGCCGCTGGTCGTCGGCGCGCTCGGCGTCGTGATCGAGCGCACGCTGCTCAAGCGGCTGTACAAGATCGACCCGATCTACGGCCTCTTGCTGACCTTCGGCTTGGCGCTGATCGCCGAGGGCGTGTTCCGCTACTGGTTCGACGTGTCGGGCCAGTCGTACCCGGTGCCCGAGTTGCTCGAAGGTGCGACCAATCTCGGCTTCATGGTGCTGCCGAACTACCGCGCATGGGTCGTGTTCGCCTCGCTGACGGTTTGCCTGGGCACCTGGTTCCTGATCGAGCGCACCCGGCTCGGCGCCTACCTGCGCGCCGGCACCGAGAACCCGGCGCTGGTGCAGGCGTTCGGCATCAACGTGCCGGTGATGGTGATGCTGACCTACGGCGCCGGCGCGGGCCTCGCGGCGCTTGCCGGCGTGCTGGCCGCGCCTGTCATTCAGGTCACGCCGTTGATGGGCAGCAACCTGATCATCGTCGTGTTCGCGGTCGTCGTGATCGGCGGCATGGGTTCGATCCTCGGCTCGATCATCACGGGGCTGGCGCTCGGCATCATCGAAGGCCTGACGAAAGTGTTCTACCCCGAAGCCTCCAGCATCGTCGTGTTCGTGATCCTGGCGATCGTGCTGATGATCCGGCCGGCCGGCTTGTTCGGGAAGGAAAAGTGATGAGCGTGGCTGCCGACAAATCCAACAACGACATCCAGCGTCTGAGCCGCATCGGCCTGTGGGTCGGCTTCGCGCTGCTGCTCGTGGCGCCCTTCATCGGCCTGTACCCCGTGTTCATGATGAAGGCGCTGTGTTACGCGATCTTCGCGTGCGCGTTCAACCTGCTGCTCGGCTACACCGGGCTGCTGTCGTTCGGCCACGCCGCCTACCTCGGTGCCGCGGCCTACGCCACCGGCTGGCTGGTGCGCTCGGCCGGGTGGTCGCCCGAACTCGGCGTGCTCGCCGGCACCCTGGTCGCCGCAGCCTGCGGTCTCGTGATCGGGCTGATCGCGATCCGCCGGCAAGGCATCTACTTCGCGATGGTCACGCTGGCGATGGCGCAGATGCTGTACTTCGTGTTTCTGCAGGCGCCGTTTACCGGTGGTGAAGACGGGCTGCAGGGCGTGCCGCGCGGCAAGCTGTTCGGGCTGCTCTCGCTGGCCGACGACAAGGTGCTGTACTACGTCGTGCTCGCGGTCTTCGTCGCGGTGTTCCTGTGCATCATCCGCATCGTGCATTCGCCGTACGGGCAGGTGCTGAAGGCGATCCGCGAGAACGAGCCGCGCGCGATTTCGCTCGGCTACGACGTCGACCGCTACAAGCTGCTGGCATTTGTGTTGTCGGCAGCCTTATCCGGATTGGCCGGCGCCACCAAGACCGTCGTGCTCGGCTT
>JANXVK010000153.1 GCA_025351675.1 Rhizobacter sp. | reverse complement strand
CTACAAACCACCACGTCGCCAAGAAAGTGCGGGTCGGACGCGCCCGCGCCGACGGCCAGTTCGACATCGTCTGGGAATCCGCGCTGATCGAACCGAATCCGTTCCCGAAGCTTTAGGCCGACGCGAGACGGGCCGGCAGCCGGCATAGCTTCACGCCGGCCGCTGCGTCCCACTTTCTGGAGCGATTCGATGAATCTCGACATTGCAGCGATGCAAGTCTTCAACGGCGTGAGTTTGTTCACCATTCTGCTGTTGATGGCGATCGGTCTGGCGATCGTGTTCGGCCTGATGGGCGTGATCAACATGGCCCACGGGGAACTGATGGCGCTGGGCGCCTACATGACCTATCTGGCGGCGAAATTCTTCGAGACGTACTTGCCGAACTGGATGGGCGTGTACCTGTTCGTTGCGATCCCGTTCGCGTTCGCGGTGACATTCGCGTTCGGCTACGTGCTGGAACGCGGCTTCATCCGCTACTTCTACAACCGCCCACTGGACACACTGCTGGCCACTTGGGGTCTGAGCCTGATCCTGCAACAGGCCTACCGTTCGATATTCGGCGCGCAGGAGGTCAGTGTGCCGCTCGCCACTTGGCTCGCTGGCGCGTGGGAGCCGACCGCGGGCATCCAACTGCCGTTGAGCCGCATTTTCATCATCGGCTTGACCGCGCTTGTCGCGATCGGTGTCTATGCGCTGCTACACCACACCCGCTGGGGCCTGAAGGTGCGCGCGGTAATGCAGAACCGCGCGATCGCCGGCGCGGTCGGCATCGACACCGACCGCGTCGACGCGCTCACCTTCGCACTGGGTTCGGGCCTGGCCGGCATTGCCGGTTGCGTCTTCACGATGATCGGCTCGACCAACCCAGGCACCGGCCAGCTCTACATCGTCGACGCCTTCATCGTCGTCGTCTTCGGTGGCGTGCAGAGCTTGATCGGAACGGCGCTCTCCGGTTTCGCGATCGCGCAATCGCAGACTTGGCTCGAGTACCTGATCAGCGGCTCGATGGCGAGAGCGACGATCCTGCTGCTCGTGATCGTGGTGCTGTACTTCCGCCCGAACGGCCTGTTCGCCACACGCTCGCGAAACTGACCATGCTTGACTCACGTAAACGCTCAGACGCGCTGGCTCTCGCCGCGGTCGCGCTTCTCATACTCGCCGTGCTGCCGGCGACGCTCGACCCTTTCCGCCTGAATCTGCTCGGCAAGTACATGGCATTCGCGTTCGTCGCGGTCGGCATCGTTCTGACTTGGGGCTACGGCGGGGTGCTAAGCCTCGGTCAGGGCATCTTTTTCGGGTTGGGTGGGTACATGATGGCGATGTTCCTGAAGCTCGAGGCCTCGGCACCCGAGCTGCCCGACTTCATGGTCTGGAGCAGCGTCGAGGTGCTGCCGACCTGGTGGCAGCCTTTCCATCACCTGGGCTGGACGATGCTGGGCATCCTCGTGTTGCCCGCGGCCGGTGCCTATCTGCTCTCGTACGCGATCTTCCGCAAGCGCGTCAGCGGCGTGTACTTCGCGATCGTCACGCTGTCACTCGCACTGACGCTGACCGTCGTCGTCATCGGCCAGCAGGGCGACACCGGCGGCGCGAACGGCATTACCGACTTCCACACCTTGCTCGGCTGGGATATCACCAGCGACGCCGCAAAGCGTGTCATTTACTTCATCGAGGCCGGCACTCTCGTGTTCACGATGCTCGTCTCGCTGTGGATCGTGCGCAGCCGCTTCGGCAAGATCCTGATCGCGATCCGCGACCGCGAAGATCGAGTGCGTTTCAGTGGTTACGACACGGCGCACATGAAGGCCTTCGTGTTCGCGGTCGCCGCGGTTCTCTCGGCCATTGGCGGTGCCTTCTACAGCCTGCAGGTCGGGCTGATCGCACCGGGCGTGATCGGCGTTGTCGCGTCGGTCGAGATGGTGATCTACGCGGCTGTTGGCGGGCGCTTGTCGATACCGGGCGCAGTCATCGGAGCGCTGCTGATCGGCTTCCTGAGGTCGTACTTGTCTGAGACGTTTCCCGGGACCTGGCTCTACTTCCTCGGTGCGCTTTTTATCGTCGTGGTCTGGGCCATGCCCAGCGGCTTGGCCGGTTTGGCCGAGCAGTTGCTGGGTCGACGCAAAGTGGAGTCGACGCCATGAGCGCCGTGATGCCAAACCACGGCCCTTCCAGGGCCGCCAGTGAGCGCGACGAAATCTTGCCGCGCACCGCACAAATCCTTCGCGTCGAAAACCTGACCGTCTCGTTCGACGGCTTCAAGGCGGTCGACGATCTGAGTCTCTCGGTTGACCGCAACGAGTTGCGCGTGATCATCGGCCCGAACGGTGCCGGCAAGACGACGTTGCTCGACATGATCTGCGGCAAGACTCGCCCAACGACTGGCAGCGTACTGTTCAACGACATCGAGCTGACCCGCTTGGCCGAGCACGAGATCGTGCGCGTCGGGGTCGGCCGCAAGTTCCAGACACCCTCGGTCTATGAAGACCTGACGGTGCTCGAGAACTTCGAGATCTCGCTGCCGAAGATGCACGGCCTGTTCCAGTCGCTGACCTTCCGGCGTCGGCCCGAGCTGATGGCGCGTATCGAGGTCATGGCCGAGCAGGTGATGCTGCGCGACCAGCTCGCGCGCCGCGCCGGTCAGCTCAGCCACGGCCAGAAGCAGTGGCTGGAAATCGGCATGCTGTTGATGCAGGAGCCCGAGCTCGTGCTCCTCGACGAGCCGGTCGCCGGCATGAGCCCGCGCGAGCGCGAGCAGACCGGTGAATTGCTGCAGCGCATCTCGGTCGGCAAGTCGGTCGTCGTGATCGAACACGACATGGACTTCGTCAAGCGCATCGCGCACAAGGTCACCGTGCTGCATCAGGGCAAGGTGCTCAGCGAAGGCACGGCCGCACAGGTGCAGGCCGACCCGCGCGTGATCGACGTGTACCTCGGCCACTGAGAAGACGCACATGTTGGAAATTTCCAAGCTCAACGTCGCATACGGCGAGTCGCATGTAATCCACGACGTGTCACTGATCGTCGGCGAGCACGAGGCCGTCGCGATCATGGGTCGCAACGGCATGGGAAAGACCACGCTGCTGAAGACCCTGATCGGCCTGCTGCCCGCACGCTCGGGCCACATCCGGCTCGGTGGCGTCGAACTTGCCGGCTTGCCGAGCTACCAGCGCGTCAAGCACGGTCTCGCCTTTGTCCCCCAAGGGCGGATGGTGTTCCCGCAGTTGACGGTCGAACAGAACATCCTGGCGGGCGCCGAGCATTCGGGCCATCGGCGCGTGCCGGAGTACCTCTATCGCTTCTTCCCGGTGCTCCAGGAAATGCGACTGCGCCGCGCCGGAAACCTCTCCGGTGGGCAGCAGCAGATGCTCGCGATCGCGCGCGCACTCATCTCGGATCCGAAGGTGTTGATACTCGACGAGCCGACCGAAGGCATCCAGCCTTCGATCATCAAAGAGCTGGCGCGCACCTTGAACGTGCTGCGCGCGGAGCGCGGCTTCGCAATCGTTCTCTCCGAACAGGTGCTGAGCTTCGCGCTTGACCTGGCGGACCGGTTTCTGGTCATTGATCGCGGCCGCCTCGTGCACGACGAAGCGCGCGCCACGCTCGACCAGGAGAAGGTCAGGTCATTCCTGACCGTGTGACACACCCAACTCAACTCAACCCAACCCGAAGGAGCAATGCAATGAGACACGGTGACATTTCGAGCAGCAACGACTGCGTTGGCGTCGCAGTCGTCAACTACAAGATGCCGCGGCTGCACACGAAGCCCGAGGTACTGGACAACGCGCGCAAGATTGCCGAAATGCTGATCGGCATGAAGCGCGGCCTGCCGGGTATGGACCTGGTCGTCTTCCCGGAGTACAGCACGCACGGGATCATGTACGACTCGAAGGAGATGTACGACACCGCCGCCACCATTCCCGGCGAAGAGACCGAGATCTTCGCGGCTGCCTGCCGTCAGGCCAAGGTCTGGGGCGTGTTTTCGCTGACTGGCGAGCGCCATGAAGAGCACCCCAACAAGGCGCCCTACAACACGCTGATCCTGATGAACGATCAGGGCGAGATCGTTCAGAAGTACCGCAAGATCATGCCGTGGGTGCCGATCGAAG
>JANXVK010000111.1 GCA_025351675.1 Rhizobacter sp. | reverse complement strand
CCGACACCAAGAAGCCGTACGACGTGCACGAGGTCATCGCGCGCATCGTTGACGGCTCGGAGTTCGACGAGTTCAAGGCGCGCTACGGCGCGACGCTGGTCACCGGCTTCGCGCACATCGAGGGCATGCCGGTGGGCATCGTCGCGAACAACGGCGTGCTGTTCAGCGAATCGGCCATGAAGGGCGCGCATTTCATCGAGCTGTGCTGCCAGCGCAAGATCCCGCTCGTGTTCCTGCAGAACATCACCGGCTTCATGGTCGGCAAGAAGTACGAGGCTGAAGGCATCGCGAAGCACGGCGCGAAGATGGTCACGGCGGTCTCGACCGCGACCGTGCCGAAGTTCACCGTGATCATCGGCGGCAGCTTCGGCGCCGGCAACTACGGCATGTGCGGGCGCGCGTACTCGCCGCGCTTCTTGTGGATGTGGCCGAACGCGCGCATCAGCGTGATGGGTGGCGAGCAGGCCGCTGCCGTGCTCGCGACCGTCAAGCGCGACGGCATCGAGGCCAAGGGTGGCGCGTGGAGTGCCGACGAAGAGGCGGCCTTCAGGCAGCCGATCCTCGACCAGTTCGCCCACCAGGCGCATCCGTACTACGCCAGCGCGCGGCTGTGGGACGACGGCGTGATTGACCCCGCGCAGACCCGCAACGTGCTCGCGTTGGCGATCTCGGCGAGCCTGAACGCGCCGATCCCGGAGGCGAAGTTCGGCATCTTTCGGATGTAGATGTGTACACTGTGTGCTTCCCAAGAGATTTATACACATCATGCGCACCAATATCGACATCGACGACGCTCTCATGAGCAAGGCAATGCAGGCCGGGCCGTACCAGACGAAAAAAGAAGCGGTCGAGGCTGGTTTGAAGTTGCTCGCGCGCCAAGTGGCGTACCGGGAAATTCTGAAGTGGGAGGGAAAGCTGAAGTGGGAAGGTGACGAATCGATCGACTGGACCCAACCCGAGGCACCCGGGCCCGCGCCCATGGTTTCGGACGCGCTGCCCGCCGGTTTTCCCGCAGCGAAGCGCACCGGCCGCGCGGCTGCTCCGGCTGCGAAGTCGACCCCGCCGGGCAAGCGCCGTGCTGGTCGTTGATTCGTCGGTCTGGATCGACTTCTTCAACAAGACCGGTGCGCCTGCCGCCGAGCTGCTCAAGCACATGCTGCGCAGTGGCGAGGTTCGCATCGTCGTTCCGGATCTCGTGCTCTTCGAGGTTCTTCGTGGTTTTCGCTCCGAGCGCTCGCACCGTGAGGCCAAGCAGCTGATGGCGTCACTCGACATCGAAGCGACCGCCGGACACGACCTCGCGCTCGCCGCTTCTGCGCACTACCGCAGCCTGCGCGCGCAAGGCGTCACGGTGCGTGGCCCGCTCGACGTGCTGGTCGCCTCCTTCTGCATCGAGCGCGACTACGCCTTGCTGCACCGTGACAAGGATTTCGACGCGTTCGAGTCGCTGCGCGGTCTGCGCGGCTGGCAACACTGACAACAGACCCAGACAACGAGGCCGATCATGGACAGCATCTACATCACCCCCGAGCACGAACTTCTGCGCGAGCAGATCGCGCGCTTCATCGCCCGCGAGGTCGAGCCGCACGCACTGGCCTGGGAAGACGCCGGCTTTACGCCGCGCGAGGTGCTGCGCAAGATGGGCGACGCCGGGCTGTTCGGCCTGATGTACGGCAGCGCGCATGGCGGCGCCGAGGCCGACGCGCTGACGAACCTCGTGTTCGCCGAGGCGCTGTCGCAATCGACCTTCGGCGGCTTCATCATCACCGTGCTCGTGCACACCGACATGGCGAGCCCGCACCTGCACCACGCCGGCACCGCGGCGCAGCTCGACAAGTACATGCCCGACGTGATCGCGGGCCGCAAGATCACCGCGGTCGGCATCACCGAGCCGGGGGCGGGCTCCGATGTGGCCGGCATCAAGACGACCGCGAAGCGTGACGGCGACCACTGGGTGTTGAACGGCACCAAGCTCTTCATCACCAACGGCGTGCATGCCGACCTGTACTTCATCGCTGCGAAGACCACGAGCGCGCGTCACGGCATGTCGATGTTCATCGTCGAGAAGGGCACGCCGGGCTTCACGGTCGGCCGTGCGCTGAAGAAGTCGGGCTGGCTCTCGTCCGACACCGCCGAGCTGGTGTTCGACAACGTGCGCATCCCGGTCGCGAACCTGCTCGGCGAGGAGAACAAGGGCTTCTATTCGGTGATGAAGAACTTTCAGACCGAGCGCATTGCGCTCGCCGCGATGGCGATCGGCCACTGCACGCAGGCGCTGAAGATGACGCTCGACTTCGTGCGCCAGCGCCAGGCCTTCGGCGCGCCGCTGTTCGAGAAGCAGACGATCCGCCAGCGTCTCGCGATGTGCGACGCCAAGGTGCATGCGGCGCGCGCGTTCATGTACGACTGCGCGTGGCGCGTTACGCAGAAGCACGATGTCGTGCAACAGGTCTCGATGCTGAAGGCGCTGACCGGTGAACTCGTCAACGAGGTCGTGCAGACCTGCCAGCAGTTTCACGGCGGCATGGGCTACATGCGCGAGACCGCCATCGAACGGCTCTGGCGCGACGCGCGCGTCCTTGCGATCGGTGGCGGCGCCACCGAAGTGATGCTCGACGAGGTCGCGAAGCGCTACTGAACCGGACCCGACAAGATGACCACCACGCTCGACATCCGCCGCCCCTCGCGCTTCGTCGCCGAGGTCTGGCTCAATCGTCCCGACGTGCGCAACGCATTCAACGAGGGTGTGATCGCCGAACTGCAAGCAGCGTTCAGCGCGTTCGCGGCCGACACCGAGCTGCGCGCGATCGTGCTTGGCGGCCACGGCAAGGCCTTCTGCGCTGGCGCCGACCTGGCGTGGATGCGCACGATGGCCGGCTTCGACTGGGAGCAGAACCGCGCCGATGCGCAGGCGCTGGCCGACATGCTGTTCGCCGTCTGGCGCTGCCCGGTGCCGATCGTCGGCCGCGTGCACGGCGACTGCTACGCCGGCGGCGTCGGCCTCGCCGCGGTGTGCGATGTTCTGGTTGCGGCCGACGGCGTCAACTTCTGCCTCAGCGAAGCGAAGCTCGGCCTGCTGCCCGGCACGATCAGCCCGTACGTGATTCGCGCGATGGGCGAGCAGGCCGCGCGGCGCTACTTCGTCACCGCCGAGCGATTCAGCGCAGCGCAGGCAGCGGCGATGGGCTTCGTGCACGAGGTCGTCGCGCCCGAGGCGCTCGACGCGAAAGTCGCCGAGATCGTCGCCACGCTGGTCGCGAACGGCCCGATGGCCGCACGCGCCTGCAAGAAGCTGGTGCAGGACGTGGCCGGCCTGCCGCTCGACAGCGCACTGCGCGACGAGACCGCGCGCCGCATTGCCGACATCCGCGCCAGCGACGAAGGCCGCGAAGGCGTGCAGAGCTTCCTGAACAAGCGCAAGCCGAGCTGGCTGGAGGGCTGAGCGATGACGAACCTGCCGATCGACACCGCCGGCCTGCTCGCGATCGCTGCCGCGCTCGGCTGGGCGAGCGGGCTGCGGCTCTATGCGGTCGTGTTCCTGACCGGCTTGGCGGGCCAGTTCGGCTGGGTGCAACTGCCGGCGGGCCTGCATGTGCTGCAATCGACCATCATGCTCGGCGCGAGCGGCGTGATGCTGTTCATAGAATTTTTTGCCGACAAGATTCCGGGCCTCGACACGGTCTGGGACATGGTTCACACGGTG
The DNA here is from genome assembly GCA_025351675.1 of Rhizobacter sp. Classification (GTDB taxonomy): domain Bacteria; phylum Pseudomonadota; class Gammaproteobacteria; order Burkholderiales; family Burkholderiaceae_C; genus LMDS01. The sequence continues at coordinate 597 of JANXVK010000111.1, read as the reverse complement.
GTGCGCATTCCCGCCGGCGCGGCGCTCGCTGCGGCGGTTTTCGGTGCCGATCAATCGAGCTGGGCGATGGCTGCGGCGCTGATGGGCGGTACGCTGGCTGCGACCAGCCACATCTCGAAGGCCACGACGCGCGCGGCGATCAACACCTCGCCCGAGCCGTTCTCGAACATCGCGATGTCGCTCGTCGGCGACAGCGTCGTGCCGGTAAGTCTGTGGCTGTCTTGGGAGCACCCGACCGTCTTCTTCGCGGCGCTCGCGCTCGGGCTGGTGGTGATGGTGACGCTCATTTGGGTGTTCGCGAGATTCCTGCGTCGCCTCGCGCGGCGCGTTTCGGGCTGGTTCGCGGCGGGTCAACCGTCGACCTGAGGATCAAAGCATGTTCAAGAAGATTCTGATCGCCAATCGCGGCGACCAGCCGCGAAGCGGCGCAGCGACGAAGTCAAATCGCATGGCACGCGCAGCGTGCGCAGGCCATTGAGCCACGGGAGCCAACATGTTCACGAAGATCCTCATTGCCAACCGTGGCGACCAGCCGCGAAGCGGCGCAGCGACGAAGTCAAATCGCATGGCACGCGCAGCGTGCGCAGGCGATTGAGC
>JANXVK010000059.1 GCA_025351675.1 Rhizobacter sp. | reverse complement strand
GTGGCTGGACGAACGCGCTAGCGCTCGGCCTGCGTGCCGCCGGCGCCGGCCTCGCCGGTCATCGTTTCGCGCAGCACCAGGCCTTCGCGCAGCACGAGGCCCTCGCGCAAGACCAGCCCTTCGCGCAGCACCAGACCTTCCCGCAGGACCAGCCCTTCGCGCAGGACCAGGCCCTCGCGCAACACGAGGCCTTCGCGCAGCACCAGCCCGTCGGCGAGGGTGTAGCCGTTGCCGAGCGCGGCCCGATTGGCGAGTGTCACGGTCGGCAGGAAGAGGCCGTCGCCGCTCGCGTCGCTGGCGTCGTCCAGCAGGATCACACCGGCAGTCAACAGGGCTTGGTTCGACACCAGTCGCTGTTCTGTGAAGGCTTTCGGCACGGTGTTGCGGGTGAGCGGCCAGTAGCCGATCGTGGTGCTCAGCACCAGGCCGCGTGCCCATGTGAGCGTGGGGTCGTAGATCGGCTGGAATCGGCTGAACAGTGCGTCGCCCGAAAACAGGTGATTGCCGCCGGCGAAGACGAGGCGGCCCCAGTTGAACGTCTGGCCGCCGATCGTCGATTGCGGAGCCGGCAACGTGCGGCCGGCCGCCACGAGCGAATCACCCGCTTTCAGCCGGCCTGCGGCGAACGCCGGGCCGATGTCGGTGCGCAGCGCCTTGGCCAGCCGCACCGCGCCCTCGATGTTGAGCATGCCGGCACCCTGCTGAAGCAGGTTTGAGCCCGGCAGGGGCTGGGCCGTGTACTGCAGGATCGCCTTGACGAGTGGCGGCGTCAGGCCCGGGTTGGCCTGCAGCAGCAGGGCCGCCGTGCCGGCGACGACCGGCGCGGCCACCGAGGTACCGCTGAGTTGCATCAGCGTCTGATTCGGCGCTTGCGACGCGCCGGGCACGGCGCTCAGTTGCGGGTAGGTCCGCGCCAGGTAGTTCCAACTGTTCGGCAGACCGAGCACGCCTGCACCGAGCGTGCCGACAAGCGCATTGCCGGGAGCCACCAGATCCGGCTTGACCAGATTGTCGATCCAGGCCGCACCGTCGATTGTGGTGCGGCCGCGGGTCGGGCCGCGCGAGCTGAAGCGTGTGACCGTGTCGTCGCTGCGTGCCGGGCTGTCGTGCAAATTGACTGCGCCGACGGTGATCACCGAAGGATCGTGACCCGGCGAGCCCACGGCGCCAAAGACCTCCCGACCGTCGTCGCTCAGGCCGGCGTTGCCGGCTGCGACGACCACCACGATACCGGCATTGGTCGCGGTGCGCGCGGCCCGGGCCAGTGGATCGGTAACGAATGAGCCCGTCGAGTCGGCGGCGAGGCTCAGGTTCATCACGCGGATGTTGAGCAGCTTGGCGCGCTGAATTACCCACTCGATGGCGGCCAGCACGTCGGCGGTGCTGCCCATGCCGGTGTCGTCGAGCACGCGCAGGTCATAAATTGCGGCGTTCGGCGCGATGCCCGAAGCATCCGGGTTCTGGTAGTTGCCCTGACCCGCGGCGATCGATGCGACGTGCGAGCCGTGGCCGTACGGATCGGCCTGGTCGAGCTGCGGCAACGGCAGACCGGTCAAGCCCGCACCGCCGAGCGCCAGGGTCGCGGAGATCGATTCGTTGACACCGACACGCCATCCGCCGTCGGCGAAGGCCTTGCCGAGCTTCGAAAAGTCGAACGCCTGGCGCACCCGTGTCGGTCCCGCGAGGCCCGGCAGGCCGGGGCTGGCGAAGCTGCGGTGGTTCCAGGCGATGCCGGAATCGAGCACGGCGATGCCGACCCCGCTGCCGTCGAGGTTGGTGCCGGAGCTTGTCAGCACGTCGGCTGCGCCGGAGGTGCGCTGCAGGAGGCTGGCCGTGCGGACCACGGCGCCGTTCTGCGCGATGCTGACGACATCGGGGTTGCGCCCCAGGTCGAGCAGCTTCGAAGCCGGCAGAACCACCGCCATGGCATTCAGCGACGGGTAGACGTAGTGCACGGAGCCGCCGAGCGAGAGCACCGACTGCGCGAGGTTGGCCAGCAGCGTCGGGCTGCCGTCGCGGGTGGCAACGATCGCCCGCACCAGCAGACCGTTCGTCGCCTGCCTGACCCAGGGCTGCAGCGGCGCGGTCGTTGCGCCGATCGTCTGCGTCAGACCGGTCGAGAGCTTGGCCAGCGCGGCGGCGTCGGACAACTGCGCCATCGCCGCAGGCGTGAACAGGCACGCGCTTGCGGCCAAGGCGACGAGCCCGTTGCACATGCTTTTGAACACACGGATCAAATCGCGAGTCATATTCCTGTCCTTTGAACAGCGGCGCGGCGCACATCCTGCAATACGGGGACGGCCGGTCAGCCTGAAATCGGACGCGGCAATAATTTCTTGAGGTGTCTTCTGGTGCCTTGAGCCCGCGGCGGGTCTGGATCAGCGCGAAACCGGCAGAATGTCACGCCAACTTGCTGCGGGTCAGCGTCTGGCGTGAGCGGCGATGCGGTGGCGCAGCCGGTCGTCATGCGCACCTTCACGACCCGCAGGTACGCCTCGATCAGGCCGAGCCCATCGCCGCGCGAACGGCCGGGTGCTTGCAAGCTGCGCAACGAGGCGCGAACCAGCGGCGATCGGTTCATGCCGCGCACCGTGCGAACGCAAGCGTTACGGCTTGGGGGCGGGCAACGAATCGCTGGCCGGCCGCGACCGATCGACGCAGCGCGGCGCGGGTGGAGCGGTCCCTACAATCCCCGCACTCCGTCGACCCGAGCCCCCCCGACCATGCAAGTCAACGCCTCCTGCTTCAAAGCCTATGACATCCGCGGCATCGTCGGCGCGGGCATCGACGAGGCGTTCGCGGAGCACCTCGGCCGTGCCTTCGGCAGCGCGGCTGTCAACGCCGGCGAGCGCGCGGTGGCAGTCGGACGCGACGGGCGACTGTCCGGGCCGGGGTTGGTCAAGGCGCTGATCAAGGGGCTGAAGTCGACCGGGCTCGATGTCGTCGATCTCGGCGCAGTGACCACGCCGATGCTGTACTACGTGGCCGCCACGCGCGGCCGACGCGGCTGCAGGAGCGGCATCATGGTGACGGGCAGCCACAACCCGAAGCACTACAACGGCTTCAAGATGGTGCTGGCGAGCAAGGCGATCTACGGCGACGAGATCCGGAACCTGCGCCAGCGCATCGAGGCCGAGGACTACACGAAGGGCACGGGCCGCTCGGCCACGATGGACATCGGCGCCGAGTACCTCGGCCGCATCGTCGGCGACTGCAAACTCGCGCGGCCGATGAAGATCGTCGTCGATTCGGGCAACGGCATTCCCGGCGCCTCGGCGCCCGGCATCCTGCGCGCCCTCGGCTGCGAGGTGATCGAGCTGTACTCCGAGGTCGACGGCGACTTTCCGAACCACCACCCCGATCCGAGCAAACCCGAGAACCTCGCCGACCTGATCCGTACCGTGCGCGAGACCGACGCCGAACTCGGTCTCGCGTTCGACGGCGACGGCGACCGGCTCGGCGTCGTCACGAAAGAAGGCAACATCATCTACCCGGACCGCCAGCTGATGCTGTTCGCGACCGACATCCTGAAGCGCAAGCCCGGCGGCACGATCATCTTCGACGTGAAGTGCACGCAGCGCCTGGCGCCGCTGATCCGCAAGGCCGGCGGCAAGCCGCTGATGTGGAAGACCGGCCACTCGTTGGTGAAAGCCAAGTTGCGCGAAACCAAGGCGCCGATTGCCGGCGAGATGAGCGGCCACATCTTCTTCGCCGAGCGCTGGTACGGCTTCGACGATGCAACCTACACGGCAGCGCGCCTGCTCGAGATCGTCTCGCGCAGCAAGAACCCGAGCAAGGTGCTGAACGCGCTGCCGACCAGCTTCAGCACGCCGGAGCTGAACGTGCCGTGTGCCGAAGGCGAGCCGAAGCTCGTCGTCGAGAAGCTGCTCGATGCGGCGTTTCTCAAGGCGCACTTCGCGGCCGGCAATGTCGGCACGATCGACGGCCTGCGTGTCGACTACAAGGACGGCTTCGGCCTGATCCGCTCCAGCAACACCACGCCGGTGCTGGTGCTGCGCTTCGAGGGCCACACCGCGGCGGCGCTGCACCGCATCGAGACCGACTTCATGGCGGCGCTGCGGGCCGTGAAGCCCGACGCGACGATCGCCGCGGCGGCGCACTGAATCCGCCGCTCGCTGCGTGCGCATTCTCGTCGTCAAGCTGTCGTCGCTCGGTGATGTCGTGCACGCGATGCCGGTGGTGCACGACATTGGCAAAGCGTTGCCCGACGCGCTGATCGACTGGGTCGTCGAGCCCGGTTTCGCCCCGCTGGTGCGGCGCGTCGACGGCATCCACGAGGTCATCGACTGCCCGCTGCGGCGCTGGAGCAAGGCGTGGTGGACGAGCGGCGCGCGCGCCGAGTGGCGTGCGTTCAAGACGCGCCTGCAGGCGCATCGCTATGACGCGGTGATCGATCTGCAGGGCCTGACCAAATCGGCGCTGATCGCGAAGCTCGCGAAGCTCACGCCGACCGGCGCGACCTACGGCCTCGCGAACCGCACCGACGGCTCGAGTCACGAGCCGCTGGCGCGCTGGCTCGTCGATCATGCGGTCCGCATCGAGCCGCACATTCATGCGCTCGATCGCTCGCGGGTGCTCGTGTCGAAAGCGCTCGGCCTTGCGCTCGACGGGTCTGCGCCGCAGTTCGGGCTGCGTGCGAATGCGCCCGCACGCGGCGGCGCGCCGACGCTCGTGTTCGTGCATGGCACCTCGCGCGACGACAAGCTCTGGCCCGAGTCGTCGTGGATCGAACTCGGCCAACGCGCCATGGCCCAAGGCTGGCGCATTGCGCTGCCGCACGTGGGTGCGGACGAGCTCGCACGCGCGCAGCGCATCGCGAGCGCGCTCGCGGTTGACGACAACGCCGCGGTGCAAGTCTGGCCCGCGATGAGCCTCGATGCGCTCGTCGACCAGCTCGGCGCGACGCAGGGCGTGATCGGCGTCGACAGCGGCCTGAGCCACATCGCCGTCGCAGTGAACCTGCCGCACGTGCAGATCTACAACTGGCCGACGTCGTGGCGCACCGGGCCGCAGGTGGCGCACGGGCATCGGCATCAGGTGTCGGTGGAGGCACAGCCGACGCCGTCGATCGACGCGGTGTGGTCGGCGTGGACGCAGGTGCGCGAGGCGGTCCGTTGAGCACGCCGTGCGAGGTGTCATGGTGAACGCTTCGCTGCGCGAATCGTTGGCCCGCGGCGTCTACTCGCTGTTGCTGCGCCTGCTGCAGCCCGCCTACGTGCTGCGCATGTGGCTGCGCGGTCGCGCCGAGCCGCTCTACCGCGAACGCATCGCAGAGCGTTTCGGCTTCTATCCCGAGGCGCCGAGCGCCGGCTGGGTCTGGCTGCACGCCGTCTCGCTCGGCGAAACCCGCGCCGCCGCCGCGCTGGTCGATGCCTTGCGCATCGAGCGCCCCGGCATGCGCCTGCTGCTGACCCACGGCACCGCGGCTGGTCGCGAAGCCGGCCGCGAGCTGTTGCGCGTCGGCGACCACCAAACTTGGTTGCCGTACGACACGCCGGGCGCCACGCGCCGCTTCTTCGCGCAATTCCGACCCGCGATCGGTGTCTTGATGGAGACCGAAATCTGGCCCAATCTGCTGCTCGCCGCGCAGGCCGAGACGGTGCCGATGGTGCTCGCGAACGCTCGCCTCAGCGCGAAGAGCTTCGCGCGCGGCCAGCGCTTCCATGCAGTGCTGCGCCCGGCGATCGACAGCGTCGCGCTGGTGCTCGCGCAGACCGAAGACGATGCGCAGCGCATCCGCGCATCCGGTGCGCGCGTGGTCGAGGTCGCCGGCAATCTGAAGTACGACCTGACGCCCGATGCCGCGCAACTTGCGCAAGGCGCAGCATGGCGCGCGCGGCTGCAACAGTTGCAAAGGCGGCGCGGCGTGGTGCTCGCGGCGATCACGCGCGAGGGCGAGGAGGCGCTGCTGCTCGAGGCGTGGCAGCGCGCGCCGCACGGCGACGCGCTGCTCGTGATCGTGCCGCGCCATCCACAACGTTTCGACGAGGTCGCGGGCCGGGTCCGCGCCGCGGGCTTCACGCTCGCGCGGCGCAGCAGCTGGCAAGACACGCCGCCGGTCGAGGCGCTCGAGGCGCAGGTCTGGCTGGGGGACTCGATGCGCGAGATGGCGCTGTACTACGCGTGCGCGCAGGTCGCGCTGCTCGGCGGCAGCTTCGCCCCGCTCGGCGGCCACAACCTGATCGAGGCCGCCGCCTGCGGCTGCCCGCTGGTGATGGGGCCGAGCACGTTCAACTTCAACGAGGCGGCGGAGCTGTCGCTCGGGGCCGGGGCGTCGATGAGGGTGCCGGACATGGCGGCGGCGGTGGCGACGGCGAACGAGTTGCTCGGGTCGCCGCAGCGGTGTGAGGCCTTGTCCGCGAACGCGCTGCGATTCGCGGCGCAGCACCGTGGGGCGGCCCGGCGCATGGCGTGGCGCATCGTGCCGGTGGTTTCAAGCCATGCTTCTCTCCTCGATTCGCCATGACGAGGCGCCACGCCGGGGACTGCAGATGCTCAGTGACTTTGATGCGAAGACGTCGTACTGGGTCAGAACACCGTCTGAGGTGAGGGCACTCGGTAGCGCCCTCTTCTGCGACCGGCGGTACGGCCAAGTGTTCGGTTATCACAACGGCGCGCAGTCGTACTACGCGGCCCGCGGCTTCCGCGGTTCACTCCGAGTCTGATCGGTAGCCCGGGCATGCCCGGGCTCGCTCATGCCTTCAGCAGAGCGATTGCCTTCAGCGCGCCGCTGCCCGGAAACACCTCGGTGCTCAGCGTCTGCGACGCGACCTGCAGATGGTCCGACAGCACGCTCTTCAGCACCGCGCGCAGGTCGGTGGTGATCTTCAGGTCGCGGCCCTCGTTGCGGTCGCGCTTGGCCAGGCCCGGCCAGTCGGCGATCACGCGGCCGCCCTTGACGGCGCCGCCCAGCACGAAGGCCACGGCGCCTGTGCCGTGGTCGGTGCCGAGCGTGCCGTTGATCGCGACCTCGCGGCCGAACTCGGTCGCCACGACCACGACGGTGCGGTTCCAGGTGCCGCTCGGCGTCAGCCCGTCACGCAGCGCGGCCAAGCCCGTGTCGAGCTGACTCAGGGTGTTCGCGAGCGGGCCGTTCGGATTCGCCTGGTTCGCGTGCGTGTCCCAGCCGCTCATTTCCAGCACCGCGGCCTGCGGGCCGTTCGGTGCGGCGAGAAACTCGGCCGCGCGGATCGCGAGCACAGTGAAGTTGCCGCCGCCGCGTGCGCCGCCCTTCGTGCCGTCGCCGGACATCCCGGTCGGCACCACGTTGTCGAAGTGCAGTGCCTTCGCGCGTTCGAGCGCGGTCGCGAGCGCGGGGTCGTTCGCGTACATCCTGCCGAGGCGCGCGACCAGATCGGCGCCGGGGTCGGGCAGGGTGGACGGCGCCCAGGTGTCGACGACGCCCGGCCCGCGCAGCACCAGCGGCACCGCGGTGTTCAGCGCCAGGCTCTTGCTGTTCGATCGCGCCAGCGCGCGGCCGAGCCAGCCGGTGGTGAGCTCGTACGGTCGCACGCCGCCGCTCTCGAGCACCTGCTGCGCATCGAAGTGCGAGCGGTCGCGGTAGGGCAAGCCGACCGCATGCACGACGGCCATCTCGCCGCGGCCGTACAGGGCGTGCAGCTGCGCGAGGTTCGGGTGCAGCGCGAAGGTGTTGTCGAGCGCCAGCGGCGCGCCGCCGAACTGCGCGAGCTGGCCGCGCGCGGCGGCGAACGCGGGGTCGCCGATCGCGGGCACGGCCGACAGGCCGTCGAGCCCGCCGCGCAGGATCACGAAGACGAAGCGGTTGCCGTTGCTCGCCGAACTCGCGGCCGTGCCGGCGAAGCTCAGCGTCGACACCGGGCTCAGCGCGGCGGCGCCGAGCGCGCCAGCGAGCATGCGGCGGCGGGTGGAATTGAACGATGGGTTCATGGGGTGCTCCTGGGCTGCGCTTGTCAGGTCAGCGGCGTTGAAACTCGGGCGCCATCAGCAGCAGCGCGAGCGCCTGCGGGCCATCGGCGGCACGGTCGAGCTGGGTTTGGGTGTCGACGCTCAGCAGCGGGCCGAGACTTTGCGCGGCCAACGCGCGGGCGTCGATGCTGGTGCCGAGCCGGCTCGCGGTGCGCGTGGACCACTCGACGCGCTTCCAGACCGCGTCGGGCCCGAGCCAGTCTTCGGCGCGGTCGCTCCAGCCGGCGGGCGAGGGCGCGGCCTGCGGGCGTTGGCCGAGCGTGGCGATGCCGGCGATCAATGGCGCCGCGCTCTTCGCGTCGCCGCGGTCGAACACGCGCGGCCCCAGCTTCAGCATGCGCACCGACGAGATCACGAACTCTTCGGGCGTCTTCAGTTTCAGCGGCTGCGGGTTCCAGGCCTCGGGGCTGGCGATCAGCTCGCGATACACCGGCGCGAGCTGTGCGCCGCTGCGCAGCCAAGCGGCGGCCAGGCGTTCGACGAGCGCGGGCGGCGGGTCGTCGGCGACGAAGTGGCGCGCCAGCTTGGTCGCGACGAAGCGTGCGGTCGCCGGGTGGAGGGCGAGGTCGTGCAGCACCATGCGCAGCGCGTCGGGGCCTTGCGGATAGGTCTTGCCGAGCAGGGTCTTGGAGCCCGGCTCGTGCCAGGCGGGGTCGAAGTTGCGCGCCGGGTCGGTGTCCTGATAGCCGACCCGCCAACCGGTGAGCACGCGCGCGAACTGGATGACGTCGGCCTGCGTGTAGACAGGCGAGGCGTGATTGCCGACCCGCGCGCTCTCGGCGCCGAGCGTGTGCAACTCCAGCACCTCGCGCGCGAGGTTCTCGTTCAGGCCGGTCAGGCGCGGGCTCTCGTCCATGCGCGCAGCGCGCTTCGCGGCACGGCCGACGATTGGCGAGTTCGGCCCCGCCGATTGAAAGTTGTCGAGGTAGCGCAGCATCGCCGGATGCGTGGTCGACGCGAGCAGCAACTGCTCGAACGAGCCGGCGATGTTCGGCCGGATCGCGTCACGCTCGAACGCGCCGACCAAGCCGCGGGCGCTGCCTTTGACGAGCGAGACGGTGAAGTGATTCGCCCAGAACCAGTGCAGGCGCTCGGCGAACGGGCGCGTCGTGGTCGCGGCGGTCAACAGGCGCGAGCGCGCGTCGGCGAAGCTCACTTCGCGGTAGCGCGCACCCACCGCTTGTGCCGCGGCCTGCTCTGGCGTCATGGCCGAGGTCATCGCCGCCGGCGGGTTCCTGGCGGCCCGGCGCTCCTCGCGCTCTGCGGCAACGAACGCGAGCGCCTGCGCGGTGTTCAGCAGCGCGTCACCGAGCGGCGCATCGGCCGGGCCGATCTGCGCGGCGAGCCATTGCTGCGGGTCGGCGCCGACGCTGTCGAGCGAGGCCTCGCCGAGGCCGAAGCGGTGCGCGGCGATTGCCACGGCCATCGAAGCTGAGTTGGACATGCGCGACTCCCGGTTTGCGCGCAGCATGCCGCGTTCCGGTAAAGCCCGCGTGTGCGCACCGTCAAGAAACGTGGTTCGGCCCGGTTCGGTGCACAGGGAAAGCCCGGGCCACGGTTGCGCACCGAACCGATCTCAGCGAATCAGCAACCCGTTCACCGAGGCCACGTCGTCGGGCGTCAGCCGCCCCGAGGCCTGGCGCAGCCGCAGGCCGGCCATGATCGTGTCGTAGCGCGCCTTCGCAAGCTGCGCCTGCGTGGTGTAGAGCTGGGCCTGCGCGTTCAGCACGTCGATGTTGACGCGCACGCCGACCTTGAAGCCGAGCTGGGTCGCCTCGAGCGCGAGCTTGCTCGACGACTCGGCCGCTTCGAGCGCGCTCACCTGCGCGGCGAACGAGCCGACGCCGTAGAACAGCTGGCGCGTCGCCTGCGCGACGCTGCGGCGCGCGAACTCGAGGTCGTTGATCGACTTGTCTTCGAGCACCAGCGTTTCCTTCACGCGGTTCTGGATCTGGAAGCCGGCGAACAGCGGCACGCTGAGGTTGACCGAGATCGTGCTGACCGTGTTCGGCGTCGTGTACGAGATGCCGCCGCCCGGCACCTGCAGGTCGTTGGCGGCGCGGCCGCGGCCGTAGCTGCCATTCAGCGTCACGATCGGCAGGTGGCCGGCGCGGGCCTTCGCGGTGTCGAGCCGGGCGATCTCGAGCGCGACGCGCGCCCGGCGCACCAGCGGGTGCTCGGCATCGGCGCGCGTGACCCACTCGTCGACGTTCGCCGGTGCCAGGGCCGGCAGCGCGATCGGCACCGCGAGCTGCTTCGGCACGACGCCGGCGCGGCCGACGGTCTGGTCGAGCAGGATGCGCTTCGTCGTCAGGTCGTTCTCGGCCTGGATCTGCGTGAAGCGCGCCAGGTCGTAGCGGGCCTGGGCCTCGCGCGTGTCGGTGATGGTCGCGGTGCCGACCTCGAAGTTGCGTTTCGCCGAGGCGACCTGTTCCGAGATCGCGGCCAAGCTGGCGCGCGCGGTGGCGAGGTTGTCCTGCGCGGCGAGGACGTCGAAGTAGGCCTGCGAGACACGCAGGATCAGGTCTTGCTCGGACGCTTCCAGGTCGGCGCGGTAGGCGTCGATCGCCTTCTCGGCCTGCGAGATCGTCACGTCGTTGGCGCGGTTGAACAGGGTCTGCGAGCCGCTCAGCGTGGCGCCCAGCGAGCTCGTGTTGGCACCTTGGGTCGACGGCGAATCGGGCGTGCTGCTCAACTGGCGCGCCGCGACGACGCCGAGCCCGACCTGCGGCAGCCGCAGGCCGCGCGCCTGGTCGTAGCGGTACTGCGCGGCGTCGAGGCTGGCGCGCGCAGCGAGGTAGCTCGCGTCGTAGCCGTGCGCGGTCTGGTACAGCTCCTGCAGACTCTGGGCCTGCGCACTCAGCGTGCCGCCGAGGCCGAACGCGATGGCGAAGGCCGCCGCGAGCGCGCGCGGGCGCGGGGTGGGGTGGCGGTGGCGGTGGCTCGATGGCATGGGTGACCTCTCCAATGGACTTGGTGTGTTTTGTTCTCAAGCAAATGTGGCTCTGCCACTTTGCTTGACCCTTGGGGGCGGGAATGTCGAAAGACATTTCCTGGGGGGCGCTCAGTAGCGGGGAACGGCGTCGTCGACCTGCGCCGACCAGGCGTCGAGGCCACCGGCGAGGTTATATACCGCCTCGAAGCCTTGGCGCTCGAGGAATGCGACGACCTGCGCACTTCGGGCGCCGTGATGGCAAATACAGACGACAGGCTGCGCCGGGTCGAGCTCACTGATGCGCCCGGGCACGCTGTTCATCGGCATCAGCCGGGTCTCGAACCCGTCGATGCGGATCGCGGCGAGCGCAAACTCCCAAGGCTCGCGCACGTCGAGCAGCAGCGGGATCGGGGCGCCGGCGGCCGGATTCGTCATGCCGACCAGATCGCGCCCGCTGATCTGCTTCATGCTCAGAAGTGGAATTTCGTCGGCTCTTTGAACGCGCGCAGGCGTTGCGCGACGGTGTCGAACAACACCGTGCGCTCCAGACCTTGGTCGCTGGTGCGGGTGATCAGGATCGCGCGCATCACCGGTTCGGCGCCGACGATCGCGGCCAGACGCCCGCCGACCTTCAGCTGCGACAGCAAGGCCTCGGGCACCTCGGCGACCGAGCCCGAGAGCACGATCACGTCGAACGGGCCGTCGCCGGCGAGGCCGGCCGCGCCGTCGGCCCCGTCGGCATGCACGACGTTGGCGTTCATCACGCCGGCCCGCTTCAGGTTCGCGGCCGCGAAGATCGCCAGATCGGCGTCGATATCGAGCGAGGTGACGTGCTGCGCCTTGTGCGCGAGCAATGCCGCCATGTAACCGGAACCGGCACCGATCTCGAGCACGCGCTCGTGCTTGCCCACCGCG
>JANXVK010000019.1 GCA_025351675.1 Rhizobacter sp. | reverse complement strand
TTGAAGTCACTCGCGATCGCCGCATCGCTGATGGCCGCGGGCACCGGCGCCTTCGCACAGGCGAAGGAGCAGTTCTTTCCGCTGCTCGCCTACCGCACCGGCGCCTACGCGCCGAACGGCACGCCGTGGGCGAACGGCAAGCAGGACTACATCAAGATGATCAACGCGCGTGACGGCGGCATCAACGGCGTGAAGATCACGTTCGAGGAGTGCGAGACCGGCTACGCGACCGACAAGGGCGTCGAGTGCTACGAGCGCCTGAAGAACCGCCCCGGCGTGGCGCTGTTCGAACCGCAAGCCACCGGCATCACCTTCGCACTGACCGACAAGGTGCCGACCGACAAGATCCCGCTGATGACGCTGGGCTACGGCCTGTCCGCGTCGCAGGACGGAAATGTGTTCAAGTGGAACTTCCCGCTGATGGGCAGCTACTGGACCGCTGCCGACATGCTGATCCAGCATCTCGGCAAAAAGGAGGGCGGCCTCGACAAGCTCAAGGGCAAGAAGATCGCGCTCGTCTACCACGACAGCCCGTTCGGCAAGGAGCCGATTCCGCTGCTCGAAGAGCGCGCGAAGATGCACGGCTTCGAGCTCGTGAAGATCCCGGTCACCGCGCCGGGCGTGGAGCAGAAGTCGGCGTGGCTGCAAGTGCGTCAGGCCAGGCCCGACTACGTGCTGCTGTGGGGCTGGGGTGTGATGAACTCGACCGCGCTGAAAGAAGCGCAGGCCACGGGCTACCCGCGCGAAAAGATGTTCGGCGTGTGGTGGTCTGGCGCCGAGCCCGACGTGAAGGATGTCGGCGAAGGCGCCAAGGGCTACAGCGCGCTGAACCTGAACAACTCGGGCACGACCTCGAAGGTGATTCAGGACATCATGAAGTACGTGCACGACAAGGGCCAGGGCACCGGGCAGAAGGACGAGGTCGGCACCGTGCTGTACACGCGCGGCGTGATCATCCAGATGCTCGGCATCGAGGCCGTCCGGCGCGCGCAGGAGCGCTACGGCAAGGGCAAGGTCATGACCGGCGAGCAGGTGCGCTGGGGCTTGGAGAACTTGGCCCTCGACCAGAAAAAACTCGACGCGCTCGGCTTCTCGGGCGTGATGCGGCCGCTGTCGACCTCGTGCCAGGACCACATGGGCTCGACCTGGGCGCGCGTGCACACCTGGGACGGTGCGAAGTGGAGCTTCACCTCCGACTGGCTGCAGGCCGACGAGCAGATCATCAAGCCGATGGTCAAGGTCGCGGCCGACAAGTACGCGGTCGAGAAGAAGCTGACGCGCCGCACACCGGCGGATTGCCAGAGCTGATGCCATGACTGCGGCGAACATCCTTCTGAACGTGAACGGGATCGAGGTGATCTACAACCACGTCATCCTGGTCCTGAAGGGTGTTTCGTTGCAGGTGCCCGAGGGCCGCATCGTCGCGTTGATGGGCGGCAACGGCGCCGGCAAGACGACGACCTTGCGCGCCGTCAGCAACCTGCTCGAGAGCGAACGCGGCGCGGTCACGAAGGGATCGATCGAGTTGCGCGGCGAGCGCATCGAGCGCTTGAGCACAGCCGAGATGGTGAACCGCGGCGTGATCCAGGTGATGGAAGGCCGGCACTGCTTCGCGCACCTGACGATCGAGGAGAACCTGCTGACCGGCGCCTACACGCGCAAGGACGGCAAGGGCGCGGTCGCCACCACGCTTGAGAAGGTCTACACCTACTTTCCGCGCCTGAAGGAGCGCCGCAGTTCGCAGGCCGCCTACACGTCGGGCGGCGAGCAGCAGATGTGCGCGATCGGCCGCGCGCTGATGGCGAACCCGAAGATGGTGCTGCTCGACGAACCTTCGATGGGCCTGGCGCCGCAGATCGTCGAAGAAGTGTTCGAGATCGTGAAAGACCTGAACACGCGCGAAGGCGTGACCTTTCTGCTCGCCGAGCAGAACACCAACATGGCGTTGCGTTACTCCGACTACGGCTACATCCTCGAAAACGGCCGCATCGTGATGGACGGCGAAGCGAAGTCGCTGCGCGAGAACGAGGACGTGAAGGAGTTCTATCTGGGCGTCGGCGGCGGTGATCGCAAGAGCTTCAAGGACGTGAAGAGCTACAAGCGCAGGAAGCGCTGGCTCGCCTGAGCGGAGGGAATCGCACAATGACCCACGCCGACGAAGCCGCGCTCGCCCGCCTGCTGCCGCTCTTGCGCCAATTGCGCGAGATCAAGGGGCTGCGCGAGGTGAAGCCCGGCATCTTCTACCTGAAGGGCAGCGCGTTCATTCACTTCCAGGACGAAGCGGGCGCGCTGATCGCCGACTTGAAGAAAGCCGGCGGCAGCGGCTTCGATCGCTACCCGGTCGACGCGGCGCCCGGCCAACGCAAACTGGTCGACGACGCGAAGCGCCGAGTCGCCAAGCTCGACGAAGACTGAGGCGCGATGAACTTCGATCCGCAACGCCAGATCGCCGCCGCACTGCCCGGCGCGACCGAAGACATCAAGTGGGGCGCCGACCTCGGGTACTCGGTCGGCGCGAAGATGTTCTGCGTCTTCCTGCTCGATGCGAAGAAGCACGCGCAAAGCTGTTCGTTCAAGATCGACGACGACCGTTTTCTCGAACTCACCGGCGTGCCCGGCGTGATCCCGGCGCCCTACCGCGCACGTGCGAAGCGGGTGCAGGTGAAAGCCGGCCATGGGCTCGGTACACCGGCGCTGAACGACCTGATCCGGCGCTCGCACGCGCTGGTGCTGTTACGTCTGACCAAAAAGCTGCAACGGGAGCTGAATCCATGAACCCGACCGCTGCATCGCACTACGACACGCTCGAATCACGCCCACCTGCGCAACGCGAAGCCGCGCTGATGGCCGCGCTGGCCGCGCATATCGCGCACGCGAAGGTGCACGCGCCGGCGTTCGCGACCGGCCTGGCCGAGTTCGATGCCGCACAGGTGACGAGCCGCGCCGCGCTCGCGCGGCTGCCGGTGATCCGCAAGCACGAGTTGCTCGAACACCAGCGCGACACGAATGCGCCCGACGTGTTCGGCGGCTTCTCCGCGCTCGGCTGGGGCGCGACGCCGCCACAGCGCCGCGCACTGCGCGTGTTCGCGTCGCCCGGCCCGATCCACGAGCCCGAGGGC
>JANXVK010000018.1 GCA_025351675.1 Rhizobacter sp. | reverse complement strand
TGCCCCGAAAGCCGGCTTGCCGCGCCTTCGTGACGTCGAAAATCGCGTCGGTTTCCACATGAAAAATGAAGTCGCCGAATGCTCCTTTCGCGATGCGCGTCGAGTCTGCCTCCGCCAAGCACGCGCGCTGCGCAATTGCGGTCCAGTTTTTTGCCATGGAAGCCAAGCGCTGATCTAGCGAGATGGACTGCGGCTCCCCAATTTCTAGACCAAACCACGCAGCAAGTTGAGGCCATACGTGTGACCACCTGAATACATCGCCGTTGGTAATATTGAAAGCTCCATCGGCGTGCGATTGCGCCGACCACAATGCGGCTTCGCCCAGCACCTCTGCGCTGGTCACGTTGACCAGGACATTACGATAAGCTAAATCGGATCCAGGAAATTGCATGGCCGTCTTAGTTTCCCGGCACAGCATGCCGTACAAGCCGATCAGGTTGCCAAGATTCATAGCCGAACCCAGCGAATGTCCGATGACGATATCGGGACGTAGAGCTGTCCACCTCACACCCTCCGACTCCAGCGAGCGGCAATAGTCTTCATGGCGGAAATACAGGTTGGGCGGGAAATGCCGACTGTCATCCTCACGCGCTGGCGTCTTGTAGACGCCGAGGTGGGCGCCGTAAACTTTGCCACCTTGAATGAAAGTGATTCGTTCGAGTGACGCATCAGCATGACGCAGCGCGGCCACAACGTTCTCCAGCATCGCTGCGTTCGTCTCGGCCTCCACTCCTGGATCGGCATCGGGTATAAGCGCGGCGTAGAAGAGGTGCGTGATGCTGCCAAGGACGGATGCGTGCGCGACTAGACTCGCCGGCTCCAGCAGGTCGGCCTTGAGATGCACGCCATTTCCAGGGCCGCGCGCGCCCCGACCGAGGGTGGTGACAGACCATCCTGCTCTTTCAAAGGCTTCTAGGGCGGCCAATCCAACCACGCCGGCGGCGCCAGCGATGAGTACGTGTTTGTTGTTCATCTGGTGTTCGTTCATGTTGCAGGCGCTGCAGCCCGCGCGCGACACTCAAGCGCCGTGGCGGTCTATCGCAGTCCGTCGAATTCAAGAATGTAAAGACCACCGTTGTAGTCGGTCACATAGATCAGTCCGTTAACGTCCACGAACACGTCGCATGACTGGATCACATTCGCGCGGTTCGGACGCAGGTCCATCAAGCGTTCGGGTTGAGGCGGAACGAATGCGCCCACTTCAGCCGGCTGAAACGGGTTGCGGATGTCGAACACTCGCACGCCGGCATTCTGGTAGGTCGCGAAGATCAAATCCGAGCTCACGAAACTTCCCGGCCGGTTCTCGTGCAGGTTGTGCGGTCCGAAATGACCCGACTTGCTCTTGTAGTCCGAATCACGAGGGCTCGGAATAGTCGAAATACTGACCGGATTGGACGGCTCGCGCACGTCGAACATCCATATCAGCTTTTCGCCATCTTCCTGATGATCCAACACGGCCTCGTCCAGCACGACCAGCAAGTCGCGATCTGGCAAGGGCAGACAGTTGTGCGTGCCGCCGCCAAATGGAGGGGACCAGTTCCGGTGCGCGAGCAATCCTGGTTTGGAGCGATCCGCAACGTCAAGAACGACAAGGCCGGCATCGCGCCACGCGCAATAGGCAATGTCGCCGTGGACGATGGGATGATGCAAGCCATAGCGCCGGGAAGCGTCCCACGAGGGTGTTTCACCGCCCGCAACATTCATTCCAGGCAGCCAGAATCTGCCTGCCTCGCGCGGCTGCGTTGGATCCGACATGTCGATTGTGATAAACATGTAGTCGGAAAAACCATCGATCAGTGCGGACGCATAGGCCCAACGACCGCCTACGTACCAGACCCGATGAACGCCCCCGCCTTCGATGGGCATGAAGCCAATCTCGCGCGGGCTGTCAGCTTTCGAAATGTCGTAGACAACGAGGCCTGCCCGCCAGCTTCTCGGACCGCCGGTAGCCTGCGCGGTGCCAACCTTCTGCCCGAGTGCACCTTGATAGTACTCACGCTCGTCTTGGAACTCATCCGCTGCGAACATGTCCTTGGCGTTGATCACAAGCAGGAGATCATCATGCGTCTGAAGATGGATATTCCACGTATTCGGCGGTGCCGCTTGGTATGCAACCGCCTTGGGGTTGCGCGGGTCACGAACATCGACGACGCTGAAGCCCTTCGAGAACATATGCCCGATATAGGCGTAGCCCCGGTGGACCATCAGTTGCACGCCGTCCGAACGGCCGCCTTGGTCGCTGTGGCCAACCAGTCGCATGTTGTGCGCAAAGTCAGGAGTCGTTGTTGCGGTCTTTGTCATATACGGGGATCTCCGATAAATCAATTGCGTCATCGGAATGTGCATGGTCCCAATGACGTCCGCAGGAAAAATACTATTACTTCTTCCAGATTTGACGGTACATGTCGCGGTAGCCGTTGTCGGGGTCGTAGACGTTGTTCTTGCCACCCTCCGTGCTGATGTTGGCCTTCGTCACGAGATGCACTGGCGATGTGTAGCTAGTTTCCGGTACACCCGCAAACGCGCGATTCAGTTCATCGACTGCTTGCCAGCCTTGCTGCGAGACAGGCTCCGCGACCGTTGCGACCTGATAGTCGTTGTTTCGGATGCGTTGGAATGCTGACTCGCTGCCATTGCCGGCTGACACACCCAAAAGCGGACCCGTGCCCTTGTAGCCGGCCTGCTGCAGAGTCGGCGCCATGAAATCGAAGGGCATGTCGTTGATCGTGAGCGTCCATGTCCATTTGGCTCCGTAACGCTGCAGCATGGTCGCGGCGAGCTGCGGGATGCGCGCAGGAGTGTCCGAAAGTGGTGTGTCTTCAATCTTGAGCAATTGGCATCCCGCGCATTGCTTGACCAGAGCGGCCATCGCATCGGATTTGGCCGTAGCGACCTCGTAGGTGGAGTCAGTGAGAATGACCACGCCGGCCTTGCCATTCGACTCGGCGATCACGTACATCACCGCTGCCTTGGCGACATCCAGCGGATCGGTGGTGAGGTTTGTAAAAATGCCTTGCTGGGGCGCCGCCCCTGGCTTCGCAGATGAATGCCACCCGACAATCTTGATGCCGCTCGATGCAGCTTGTTGGATCAACACCGCCTGCTCTTTGGCATCTACGCTTCCGAGCACGATGCCATTGGGCTTGAGCGCGATGGCTTGATTCAATGCGGCTGAACGACCCGAGATCGAGCCCTGTCCATCGATCATCCGATAGGTCCATCCAATGGTCTTTGCCGCCTGCTGTACAGCCTCCGACACGCCGCGCGGACCACTGTCTCGTTGATCCGCCGAAACGAATACGATGGATTTACCTTGCTGAGCCGCAGGGCCCGTCGTGGGGCCTGACCACGGCAGGCTTGTGCGCGTCGCCTGCGCGGTATACGCCTTCGCCTGAGCGGCGACGTCGTCGGCTGCGTGGATGCTGGCCGAAAAACCTGCCAGCAGAATTGCTGCAGTAGAGAGGGTCGAGATGCGTTTCATGATGTCTCCGGGTTTTGCTTTGGATAGGGATAGAGAAATGGGGGCAGAAGTGATCGATGCTGTCGGGCTAGCCGTCCTTTGCGGTCTGCTGCGCCACCGGCGCGGCAACAACCGCTGCTGTACGTGGGCTGCGACGGCGGCGCTGCGTGTATCCGGCAATTCCGATCGCTACCAGTAGGGTTGCGCCGTTGAACAGCGGCTCAACGTAGAAGTCACCCCCCAGCTGCTGAATGCCCGAGATGCCAACGGCGAGGATCGCCACTCCGAATACAGTGCCCCAGACGTTCACGCGGCCGGGCTTGATGGTGGTAGAGCCAAGAAAGGCTCCGACGAGCGCAGGCAATAGGTAGTCGAGACCGACACTGGCCTGCCCGATACGTAGCTTTGCAGCGAGCACAACGCCGGCGAAGCCAGTGAGTACGCCTGAACTGACAAATGCCAGGATCACGTATCGGCGGGTCGGAATGCCGTTGAGCGCTGCTGCGCGTGGATTAGCCCCGATCGCATAAAAGTAGCGGCCAATCGGCAAGTAGTCGGCAGCAATCCACAGCACGACGGCGATGACGAATACATAGGTCGTTGCGATCGGCAGCCCGAATAGCGACGTGGAGAAGATCGAAGTAAACGGACCAGGCAGCGCGCCGAGCATTTGCCTCCCTCCGGTATGCCACATGGCTAGGGCATACAGCACCGTGCCCGTGCCAAGCGTTGCAATGAACGAATCGATCTGTGCAATCTCGACCAGCAGTCCGTTGATCAGGCCGAGCAACCCTCCGAGCAAGAGGACCACCAGCACGGCAATGTGCCAGTCGAGACCGTAGGTTGTCTGCAGGCTGATGGCCAGGATGTGCCACATCACAATGCCGTAGCCGACTGTCAGGTCGATGCGGCCGGTCGCCATCGGAATCATGGCAGCGAGTGCAAGGATGGCGATGATCGATTTGTCGCCTGTGATCGAGCGCGCGTTCAACAGCGTTGGAAAAGTGTCCGGCAGCGTCACCGAAAACACGAGGATGAGCAGGAAGGTCAGGATGGGCAGGCCGAAGACGGGAAGCATCCTTGCGAACCGCGACAACGGCGTTAGGGCCGCCAACTCGCGGCGTGTCGGCTCGAGCGCATTGGATTTAAGTGATTGCATAGTGCGACCTAGTTCAATGAATAGGGGCCGATGACGCAACGCCGTAGTCCAGCGACGCGCAATGCAGCAGTTCGGAAACGCTCAGCTCGTCAAGCCTCAGTTCGCGGGCGATGGTGCCGCTGTGAAAAACCAAGGCGCGATGGCAGATCTGTGCGGCCTCTTCGAAGTCTGAGGAGATCAGGATGACGGCCATACCGGTTCGAACGGCGTCACCGAGCAATCGGTAAATTTCTGCCTTGGCGCCGATATCCACTCCGGCGGTGGGATCTTCGAGAATCAGCACCTGTGCGCCGATGCGCAACCAACGCGCGATGACGACTTTTTGTTGGTTGCCGCCGGACAGCGTTTCGATCAAAGCGTTTGGATCGTTGGGCCTGAGCGTCACACGCCGACCGAGCTCCATCGCTTCGTCGGCTTCGCTCGATGATGAACGCCAAGACAGACCGGTGCGGCCAGTCGCCTTCGGGTTGAGGAAAAGGTTCTCGCGGATGCTCAAGCCCGGCGCAATTGATTCGCCGTAGCGATCGCCCGCGACAAGGCAGATACCACTGCGCAACGCCGCGCTCGGCGTTGACAGGTCCACTTGGCGGCCGTCCAGCAAAACCATGCCGGACTTCGGAGCGTCGCCGAACAACGCCTTGCCCACGTTGTCATGGCCCGCGCCGCGCAATCCGACGAGGCCCAAAATCTCGCCGCGTCGTACGTCGAAGCTGAGCGGCCCGGCCTCATCGGTCCACAACCTCCGCACGGACAACGCGACCGCCGCGTCCGGGGTTGTGGGCGGTCGGACAAACACGGAGTCGGGCTCCCTGCCGACGATATGGCGGATGAGCTCGGCGGGCTTTGTGGCGGAGGTAAGCTGGTCCGCGACACGGCTGCCGTCGCGCAACACCACGATGCGATCCGACAAAGCGAACACTTCGTCGAGACGATGCGACACGTAGATCATTGCGACGCCTTGCCCCCTCAGCTTGCGAAGCACTTGGTGCAATTGCTGCACTTCGCTTTCAGGCAGGCTCGCAGTCGGCTCATCCAGCACCAGCAGGTCGGCGCGACGCGACAGGCCGCGGGCAATGGCAACGAGCGATCGCTCGGCCCGCGATAGCGACGACACGCGTTGATCCGGGTCGATATCTCCTCCAACGACCGCCAATGCTTCACTCGCATGTGCCCGGACCTTGCGCCAAGCGATTAACCCGTACTTCTTGCTGAATTTCGTAGCCAGTGCGATGTTTTCGGCGACTGTCATCCAGTCGACAAGGCCCAGGTCTTGATGAACGAATGCAATCCGGCCATGCATCGCTCGCGCATCGATGGCCTCGCCGCGGAACAACAGGCTGCCGGAAGTTGGCGCGTGGACGCCGGCGAGGATCTTGATCAATGTCGACTTGCCGGCGCCGTT
>JANXVK010000015.1 GCA_025351675.1 Rhizobacter sp. | reverse complement strand
GAAGCTGACGAACATCGAGATCAGCACGGCCGCGACGATGGTCAGGCCGAACTCGTGGAAGAACTTGCCGACGATGCCGCCCATGAAGCCGATCGGCAGGAACACCGCGACGATCGACAGCGTGGTCGCGAGGACAGCCAGGCCGATCTCGTTGGTGCCGGCTAGCGCGGCCTGGCGGGCCGACTTGCCCATCTGCACATGGCGGACGATGTTCTCGCGGACGACGATCGCGTCGTCGATCAGCAGGCCCACGCACAGGCTCAGCGCCATCATCGTGATGCTGTTGATCGTGAAGCCGAACAGGTACATGAACAGGAACGTGCCGATCAGCGCGATCGGCAAGGTCAGGCCGGTGATCACGGTCGAGCGCCACGAGTTCAGGAACAGGAACACGATCAGGATGGTGAGCGCCGCGCCCTCGAACAGGGTGCGCTTGACGTTCGCAACCGAGACGCGGATCGCGCGCGAGTTGTCGCGGTTCACCTCGGCCGTGACGCCGGGCGGGAACAGCGGCTTGGCATCCTTCAAGGCCTGTTGAAGCCCGTCGACCACCGCGATCGTGTTTTCGCCCTGCGATTTCTGCACGCTCAGCAACACGGTGCGCTGGCCGTTGTAGAGCGCCAAGTTGTCGACTTCCTGCGGGCCGTCGGTGACGTCGGCGACCTGCCAGAGCTTCACGGGATTGCCTGGGGCGCCCGTGGCGCCGCTCGTTGCCCCTCGGCGTGCCACGACGATGTCGCGGAAGTCCTCCGGCCGCTTCAGGCGCGCGTTGATCTGTACCACCCGCTCCTGTTCCAGCGAACGGATCGCGCCGAGCGGCAGCTCCTGGTTCTCGCTGCGCACGGCCGCGACGATTTGGTCGATGCTGATGCCCAGTGCGTCGAGCGCGGCCGGCTTCACGTACAGGTTGATCTCGCGGCGCGTGCCGCCGATGACCGCCACCGAACCGACGCCGCGCACGTTCTCGAGCTTCTTCTGCAAGACTTGGGTCGCCCAAGTCGTCAGCTCCTGCGGGCTCTTCGTGCCGTCGGTCGAGAGCAGCGCGACGTTGAAGATCGGCACGCTCTGCGGGTCGAAGCGCGAGATGCGCGGCTCTTTGACCTCGTCGCGCAGCAGCGGGCGGATCAGCCCGACCTTCTCGCGCACGTCGTCGGCCGCCTTGCGGCCGTCGACATCGAGGTTGAACTCGACGATCACGACCGAGGTGCCTTCGTACGAGCGCGACGACAGCGTGTTGATGCCGGCGACGGTGTTGACCGCTTCCTCGACCTTCTTCGTGACCTCGCTCTCGACGATCTCGGGCGAGGCGCCGGGGTAATCCATCACGACCACGACGGTCGGGAAGTCGATGTTCGGGAACTGGTCGACCGCCAGGCGCTGGTAGCTGAAAAGCCCGAGCACGACGAACGCGAGCATGACCATCACGGCCATCACCGGGTTGCCGATCGAGACGCGGGTGAACCACATGGCGGGTCAGGGGCGCGGGGCGAGGGCCGAGGGCGAACCTGACGGCACGACGACCTTCACGGCCGTGCCGTCCCGCAGTGCCCCGGCGCTGGCGCGCAGCAGCGTGTCGCCGGCCGCGGCGCCGCTGATCAGTTCGACCGCGCTCTCCACGCGCCCGTCGATCTGCGCCTCGCCGCGTGCGCCGAGTTCGACCGTGCGCTGCAGCGCTTTGCCGCCCCGGATCGCCAGCACGTAAGGCCGCGCCTGATCGACGCGCACCGCCGAGACCGGCGCGACCAGTGCGTCCTTCTTCTGCAACTCGATGCTGCCGCGCGCGAACAGGCCCTGGCGCAGTCCGGCCTGCGGCTGCAGCGCCATGTAGACCATCACCGCGCGCGTGCCGGCCTGGGTGCTCGGGTTGATCCGCACGACCTTGGCGGTCGCCGGCTCACCCAGGCCGTCGACGCTCAGCTGTGCGGTCTGCCCGACCTGAACCGCGCCCACGTCATCCGGCGCGACCGCGGCTTCGAGTTCGATGCGGGACAGGTCGACGATCTCGACCACCTTCGCCTCGACGCCGACCCGCTCGCCCGGCTGCACGTAGCGCTGCGAGACGATGCCGCCGATCGGCGCGATCAGGATCGAATCGGCGCGCGCCTTGCGGGCGAGTTCGGTCGCGGCGAGCGCGGCTTGGTAGCTGGCTTGCGCGCCGGCCTCGGTCGAGACCGAGGTTTCCAGGCCGGTCGGCGAAATGAACCCTTGTTCGACGAGCGCGCGGTTGTTCGTCAATGCGCGCTTCGCGATATCGAGTTGGGTGCGCGCGGCGATCGCGGTCTGTTCGGCCTGCCTGAGGCGAAGGTCGAACTCGGTCGTGTCGAGCTGGCCGATCACCTGGCCGGCCTTGACCGTGTCACCCTCGCGCACCGTCAGCGACTTGATCTCGGAGGCGATTCGGGTCTTCACGACCGCGCTCGTCACCGCCTTCAGGCCGCCCGAGACGCCGAGCGTGCGGATCAGCGGCTGCACGCGCAGCGCGACCACGTCGGCCGCGCCGAGCTCGATCGCGAGCGGTGCGCTCGCCGGTGCAGCGGCGGCTACTGCGGCCAGCTTGCGCTTCTTCATCACACCCAGCGCCACGACCACAATCACCACGACCACCAGCAGCGCGGTGGCCCATTTCATCCAGCGTTTCATGCGGTCTTCCGGTTCAGGGTGCGTTTGGTGGCGGCCACCGGTGCGGGCTGGCGCGCGCCGTTGACGACGATGTCGACATGGGTGTCGATGAAACTGTGCGGGTCGAGCTCGCGCATCGGCAGGTGGCAGGGTCCGAGCGAGTGTCGGTGCAGGCACATCATCAGCATCGGAAAAATCAGCAGGTGCACGGTTTCGAACAGGTTGACAGGGCGCAGCTCGCCGGCGTCGATGCCGCGTTGCAACACCCGCGTGAACAGCGCGCGGCCGGGCGAGATCACCTCGTCCATGTAGAACGCCGCGAAGTCGGGAAAGTTGCCCATCTCGGTCAGGATGACCTTGAAGATGCCCGAGGCCGGCGTGTTGCCGATGCGCTCCCACCACGTGTGCATCAGCAGCGCGAGCAGTTCCCGAGTGTCGCCCTCGAAGCCGCCAACGATGTCGGTGCCTTCGTTGATCAGTGCGCCGAGGTTCTCGCGCACCACGGCCTTCAGCAGCTCTTCCTTGCTCGGGTAGTACAGGTAGAGCGTGCCCTTGGAGACGCCGGCGCGCGCGGCCACGTCTTCGGAGCGGGTGGCTTTGAACCCGCGTTCGACGAAAAGGTCGAGTGCCGCGACCAGCAGTTCCTGCGGTCGGGCCTCCTTGCGGCGCCGCCGCGTCGAGGCGGGGCCGGTCGCAACAGCAGGGAAAGCGGCGGATTTTTTCATACTGACCGATGGGTCAGTAATGTAGCGGGGCGGGTGCGGGAGGTCAAGGCAGCGTCGACCGAGCGCTGGGCCGCCATGGGCCACTAAGGGGGCCCGTATCCCCGCGGGGGATCGGCCAACGTACTCGCTCGCCGAGGGGCGCCGTTTAACATCGCCGCTTTGCACATTCGCCCGGAGTCACTCCTTGGATCTCATCCTGTTGTTCAAAGCCGCGGTCATGGGCATCGTCGAGGGGCTCACCGAGTTCCTGCCGGTCTCAAGCACCGGCCACCTGATCCTGACCGGCTCGCTGCTCGGCATGACCGACGACAAATCGAAGGTGTTCGACATCGCGATCCAGACCGGTGCGATCCTTGCGGTGATCATCGTCTACTGGCAGCGCTTGTCGGGTGCGGTGATGGGCTTGGGCAGCAGTGCACGCGCGCGCCGCTTCGTGCTCAACGTGGCGATCGGCTTTCTGCCGGCCGCGGTGATCGGCTTCTTTGTCTACAAAAGCATCAAGAAGTACCTGTTCAACGGCCCGGTGGTCGCGGCGGCGTTCATCGTCGGCGGGCTGATCATCCTGTGGGTCGAGAAGCGCGCGAATCCTGCGCCGCCGCGCATCAACGATGTCGACGAGATGACGCCGCTGGATGCGTTGAAGGTCGGCTTCGTGCAGTGCCTTGGCATGATCCCCGGCACGAGCCGATCCGGCGCGACCATCATCGGCGGCATGCTGCTCGGCCTGTCGCGCCAGGCGGCGACCGACTTCAGCTTCTTCCTCGCGATCCCGACCCTGATCGCGGCCGGCGGCTACAGCCTGTGGAAGGAGCGGGCGCTGCTGTCGATGGCCGACTTGCCGATGTTCGCGGTCGGCTTCTTGGTCAGCTTCGTCGCCGCATGGTTCTGCGTGCGCTGGCTGCTGAAGTACATCTCGACCCACACCTTCGTGCCGTTCGCGTGGTATCGCATCGTGTTCGGCATCGTCGTGCTGGTGACCGCGTACAGCGGCCTCGTCACTTGGGCGGACTAGCGTTTGACGAACACCAGATCCCATACCCCGTGGCCGAGTTTCAGGCCGCGATTCTCGAACTTGGTCAGCGGCCGGTAGTCGGGCTTCGGCGCATAGCCGTCGAAGGGGTTGCGCAGCGCGGGTTCGGCCGACAGCACCTCCAGCATCTGCTCGGCATACGGCCGCCAGTCGGTCGCGCAGTGCAGGTAGCCGCCGGGCGCGAGGCGGCTCACCAGCAACTGCACGAACGCGGGCTGGATCAGGCGCCGCTTGTTGTGCTTGAGCTTGTGCCACGGGTCGGGGAAGAACACGTGCACGCCGGCGAGCGCGGCCGGCCCGACCATTTGTTCGAGCACATCGACCGCGTCGTGCTGGATCAGTCGCAGGTTCGTCAGGCCACGCTCGCCGATCTGCTTCAGCAGCGCGCCGACGCCCGGCGTGTGCACCTCGACGCCGATGAAGTCGGTGCCCGGCAAGGCCTGTGCGATCGTGGCGGTCGCGTCGCCCATGCCAAAACCGATCTCGAGCACCAGCGGCGCGAGGCGGCCAAAGCTTGTGGCGAAGTCGAACGGCACCGGCGCATACGGCAGCGCGAAGTGCGGGCCGAGTTCGGCGAGCGCGCGCGTCTGCCCCGGGCCCATGCGGCCGGCGCGCACGACGAAGCTGCGGATGCTGCGGCGCTCGGGTCGGTCGGCAGAGTCGTTCGAGTCGGTCATCTGTGGCGTGGATGCGGGAATTGAGCAGGCCGCATTGTGACGGCGGGCACGGAATGGCCCCGCCTCAGCGTTGGTCACATCGGATCGGGGGTTCAGCCGCGCGGCCGCGGCTGCTAGGCTTGCGGCCATGTCGACGTCTTTCATCACCTTGGTCACTGTCGCGCTCGCGGCGGCGCTCGGCGCGAGCCCGGCGCTCGCGCAGAAGCGCGCTGCGCCGGTCGTCGCCAGTGCGACCAGGAGTTCGGGCCTGCCGCCGGCCGTCGCCAGTGCGATCGCGGCCTCGGGCCTGCCCGCGAGAAGTTTCGGCCTGTACGCGCAGGAGGTCATCGGCGAGCGCACCGCGTTCGCGCTGAACGCGGACCAGCCGTACACGATGGCGTCGACGACCAAGATCGTCACCTCGCTGGCCGCGCTCGACCTGCTCGGGCCGTACTACCGCTGGCGCACCTCGGCGTTCGCGCTCGGCACGCTCGCCGACGGCACACTGGTCGGCGACCTGCTCATCGTCGGCGGCGGCAACGCCCAGCTCACGTCGGCCGATCTGGCGAAATGGTTCAAGCGCATGCACGCGCAGGGCCTGCGCGAGATCGAGGGCGACATCGTGCTCGACCGCTACGCCTTCCAGCTCAAGCCGACTGACCACAAGGGCACGCCGATGCAGTCGGCCGGCGAGCCGCGCCATGTCTGGCCCGATGCGATGACGCTCGACGAAGGCCAGCTCGACGTGGTTGTGCGGCCCGCGCGCGGCCCGCGCGCCGCGGTACTGCTGACGCCGGCGCTCAGCGACGTGCGGCTCGACAACCGCGTCACGATGGGCGGCGGCTGCAGCGCGTCGCCGAGCTGGCGCAATGATCGCGACGGCCGCGCCACCGTGGTGGTGCAGGGCAGCTGGGGCGCCAGCTGCGGCACGCGCACCGTCAGTTTCGTACCGCCGCCCGACAGCGGCATCGCCGCCCGCGCGCTGCCCGCGATGTGGGCCGCGACCGGCGGGGTGTTGCGCGGCAAGGTCGTCTCGGCGCCGGTGGTGCCGGGCATCAGCCCGATCCCGCTGGCGGCCGACGGCGAGCCGGTCGCGCCGCTCTCGTTCGATCGCTCGAAGCCGCTGACCGAACTGGTGCGCGACATCAACAAGGTCAGCGACAACGTCGGCGCGCGCAACCTGATGCTGTCGCTGTCACCCGGCTTCCCGACCCGCCCGGCGACGCTGGCGGGCGCGCAACACACCATCGACCTGTGGCTGCGCGACCAGGGCCTGGCCGATGGCGACATCGAGGTCGAGAACGGCTCGGGCCTGTCGCACAGCGAGCGCGCCAAGCCGCGCGCGCTGGTGCAGCTGCTGCGCAAGGCGTGGCGCGCCGAGCAAGCGCAGGCATTCTTCGATTCGCTGCCGATCGCCGGCGTCGACGGCACGATGAAGGGCCGGCTGGTCGGCAGCAGGGCGGCCGGGCAGGCTTACCTGAAGACCGGCACGCTGAACGACACGCGCGCGCTCGCCGGTTACGTGCACGGCATGAGCGGCAAGATGTACGCGGTCGCGCTGATGGTCAACGGCGCCGACCCGGCGGCCGGCCGGCCCGCGCTCGACGCGATGGTGGCGTGGCTGGCGAAGAACGGTTGAAGGGGCCGTGCGCGCTAGAATTACGCCCGAACTGCGGGTGTAGTTCAATGGCAGAACGGCAGCTTCCCAAGCTTCATACAGGGGTTCGATTCCCCTCACCCGCTCCAGCGCTTGGCCGACTTCCGTGCCGGCCGCGCATCGCAGGGGAAGACCAGCACCTCGCCCTCGACGGCGCCGCGCTATTCTCCGGCCATGTCTTCTCCCACTGACAACGAGCGAGCTGCGCTGCAGATCGTCACGCAGCTCACGCTGCAGGCCACCGCGCTTGTCGCCTCGCCGTTCGGCCCGTTCTCCCTGCATGTTTGCGCGCGCCGCGCCGCGGTTCTGGCGCGGCTGGCCGAGGGTGGCTGTGACGCGCTGGTGCTCAACGACGGCGTGGAGGCGATCGACATCGCGGCCGAGGCCGGGCGCGATGTGGCGATCCTGGTGGTCGCCGCCACGCTCGATGCGGCCGGCGTGCTCGCTTGGCTCGAGCGCGGTGCCCAAGACGTGCTGCTCGCCGACGAACTGACCGCGCCGTCGCTGCCGCAGCGCCTGCGCGCGGCG
>JANXVK010000670.1 GCA_025351675.1 Rhizobacter sp. | reverse complement strand
GAACGGCAGGCACTGGGGCGGTCTGCGTGTGGCGTTCAAGTTTTAGAAATGACGACCCCCAAGCACCTGCGGCGCCGTCCCCCGAGGGCAGCTCAGGCCGCCATGGGCCACGTGGGGGGGCACCTCGTGGCCCGTGGCGGCCCGGCGCTGGCCTGAGATGCGCGCACACCGCCTGATCTGGCCACTGCCGGCCTTGCTCTCGTGGGCGCTCGGCTGGGCCTTGTTCGCATTGCTGCGTTCGATCGGTGCGCCGCTGGCGGTCGCGATCGCCGCCGCTGTCGCACTCGGTGCCGCGCTGAGTGTGGTCGGGGGCACGCCGTGGCGCCGCATCTTCATCGCCGCCGGCTTTCCGCTTTCACTCGCCGCGTCGGGCGTGGCCGCAGGCTTGCCGGCATGGGGCTGGCTGCTGCCGCTCGCATTGCTCGCGCTGGTCTATCCGCTCAATGCGTGGCGCGACGCGCCGCTGTTCCCCACGCCGGTCGGCGCGCTCGACGGCCTCGCGAAACTGGCGCCGCTGGCGCCGCGCGCGCGCATCCTCGACGCCGGCTGCGGCCTCGGCGACGGCCTGCGCGAACTGCACCGCGAGTACCCCGACGCGGCGCTGCACGGTCTTGAGTGGAGCTGGCCGCTGCGCCTCCTGTGCGCGTGGCGCTGCGGCTTCTCGACTGTGCGCCGCGGCGACATCTGGGCCGCGGACTGGTCCGGCTGCGATCTGGTTTATGTGTTCCAGCGCCCCGAGAGCATGGACCGCGCCGCAGCGAGGGCGACGCGCGAAATGAAGGCCGGTGCGTGGCTCGTCAGCCTCGAGTTCGACGCCCCCGGCTTCGCCCCGACCAAGGTAATCGAGTGCGCTGATGGTCGGCGCCTGTGGCTCTACCGCGTGCCGTTTCGCGCGCGGCCGGCTGCGCCGGGTTGACGACCGGTCAGTCGCCGGCGTGGCGAACCGGCGGCGCGACCGCCGTGCCCGCACGGCGCACTGTCGCTGCCGGCGTCGCGGCGACGAAACCCAGCACGTCGTCCAGCACCGGCCCGACCCAGCGCAGCGGCGGTGAGAACGCGCCGATCAGCGTCGTGTGGCTGGCGCGCTCGTAGATCCTCAGCGTCACCGGCGTGCCGGCGGTGGCGAGCTTCGATGCGAGTGCCTGCGTGCTGCGCGTCGGGCTGACCAGCCTGTCGTTGACGGGCGCGCCGAGAAAGGTCGGCACCGCGCGCAAGGTGCCAAACTCGATCGGCTGCGCGTTCGGCGGGTAGTTCGGGTGGAAGAACACCGGCTGCGCGTCGGGGTTGTCGGTCGGAAAGAAGTCGTAAGGCCCGGCCAAGCCGATCCAGCCGGCGAGTTCGCTAGGTGTGTGGCCGGTGGTGGCGAGCCAGCGCGGGTCGAGCGCGAGCATCGCGGCGTTGTAGCCACCGGCGCTGTGGCCCATCACGAACATGCGTGTCGGGTCGCCGCCGAGGCGCGCGGCCTGCTCCAGACCCCACGCCAGCGCGAGCGCGCTGTCACGCAGGAAGTCGGGGTAACGCACCTGCGGGTAGAGCCGGTAGTCGGCGACCAGTGTGAGCACGCCGCGCGCCGCGAGCGCGCTGCCGACGAAGGCGTAGTCGGCGCGCTCGCCGCTGTTCCACGAGCCGCCGTAGAAGAACACGGTGACCGGCCAGCCGCCGGCTGGCGCCGCCGCGGTCGGTGTGTAGACATCGAGCGCCTGGCGTGCGAGCGGGCCGTAGGCGACGTTCCTGTCGACCGTGTGCCCGCCGCTGGTGCTGGCGAGCGCGTTCAGCACGCGCACCGGGGCGCAGGCAGTCAGCCCGATGACGAGAAGCAGCGGCAGCAGCAGGAGGAGCAGAAAGTGTTTGAGGTCGTGCAAGGGCGTGACGTTCCAGCGAGCGATTCAACTTGTACGTGGGCGATCGGCCGCTGGATGCGGTACGGTCGCGGGCATGACCGCCTCGACCTCCGCCGCCTTGCTCGCCATCGACGACCTCGCTTCCGCCTGGCCCGGACAGCCGCCGCTCGCGTCGGGCTGGACGACCGGCATCGGCGCCGGCGTGACGCTGCTGCACGGCGACACCGCCAGCGGCAAGTCGACCTTGCTGCGCGTGCTGGCCGGTGCGTTGCCGGCCACCGGCCGCCTCACCCTCGTGGGCGTTCGCCTCGACACGGAACCCGACACCTACCGCCGCAACGTGTTCCTGTGCGAGCCGGCGACCGATGCGTTCGATCAGGTCACGGCGCGCGCGTGCACCGCGTCGCTGAGCGCGGGCGACGCGGCGTTCGACGCGGCCGCGTGGCACGCGCTCGTCGAAGGCTTCGCGCTCGTACCGCACCTCGACAAGCCGCTCTACATGCTCTCGACCGGCTCGAAGCGCAAGGTCTGGCTCGCCGCTGCGCTCGCATCGGGGCGGGCGCTGACGCTGCTCGACGAACCGACCGGCGGGCTCGATGCCGCGTCGGTCCGATGCCTGTGGAACGCGCTCGCCGGGCTGGCGGTTCGCGCTGATCGGGCCGTGATCGTCGCGAGCGCCGAGCGCATCGACCGCGTGCCGCTCGCGGCCACGATCGAACTGCCGCTGCGTTGATGCAGCCGGCGCCGCGCCGTTCAGGGCTGGCGCGCGTAGCTGACGGTCAGCATCTCCCACTGGTGGCCGTCGGCCTCGTTCCAGCAGACCATTCGGCCGCCGCAGTCGATGTTGATTTTGCCGTCGACCGGGCCGCGCACGTTGTGCCAAGCGATTCCGGCGGCCTCAATGCGCGCGAGGATGGGGTCGAAATCGGCCTCGCCGACCCGAAAGAAAAATGAGAGACCGGGAAGGGCTCGTCGGTCTCGATGAAGTCGAGCGGGAGCCCGTCATTGACGAACAGCGGCGCGAACGGCCCCGGCCCGCTTTCGGCCCAAGGCACGCCGAGCAGTTCGGCCAGCAGCTTCGCGGAGGCGAGTTTGTGATGCGACGGAACGATCGTGTGGTCGAGTTCGATCCGCATGGCGAGTCTGCGTGGTGGTCGCTCAGCCCAGACGCGCCCGGTGCCGCGCCACCTGCGCCCGCACCTGCACCGGCGCAGTGCCGCCGAGCACGTTGCGTGCGTTCAGCGAACCGCGCAGGCTGAGCACCTCGTACACGTCGTCGGTGATCGTCGGGTTGAACGATTGCAGCGTCGCCAGCGGCAGCGCGCTCAGGTCCACGCCCTGCCGGATTGCGAGCTTGACCGCATGCGCGACCACCTCGTGCGCGTCGCGAAACGGCAGACCTTTCTTGACGAGGTAGTCGGCGAGGTCGGTC
>JANXVK010000057.1 GCA_025351675.1 Rhizobacter sp. | reverse complement strand
GGCACTGCGCGCGACCACCGAAGAGGCCGTCGCGCGCGGCGTGTTCGGCGCGCCGACGATGTTCGTCGGCACCGAGCTGTTTTTCGGCCAGGACCGGCTCGATTTCGTGCGCGCGGCGCTGGGTTGAAAGACCGGCCCGGTCCGACTGGTGTTAAAACAGCGCCTCGTCCAACCAACCCGAGACAGACATGAGCGCAGACAGAGGCCGCGGCATCCGCCGAGAAAAACAGAAGCGGGCGAAAGACGAGAAGAAGGCCGCGAAGCAGCAGCGGCCGGCCCCCGCCAAGCAAGCGGCGGCCTGACCGCCCACCGGCGCCGCGCCCCGCGCGGCCCCGCCTGTCACCCCAAGTGCGCGGCGGCCAGCAGGGCCTTCGTGTAGGGCTCGCGCGGCGCGTCGAACAACGCTTCGGCTTCGCCTTCTTCGATCACGTCACCGTTCTTCATCACCATCACGCGGTGCGACATCGCGCGCACGACCGCGAGGTCGTGGCTGATGAAGACATAGCTCATTCCGTAGTGGCGTTGCAGTTCGGCGAGCAGCTTCAGCACCTGCTGTTGAACGGACACGTCGAGCGCCGATGTCGGTTCGTCGAGCACCAGCACCTCGGGCCGCAGCACCACTGCACGCGCGATCGAGATGCGCTGGCGTTGACCGCCCGAGAACTCGTGCGGGTAACGCTGCAGCACGTTCGACACACCCTTCGCGTCGCTCAGACCGACTTCGTCGAGCATCTCGAGCACGAGCTTGTCGCGCGCCGATTTCGTCAGCTCTGGCCGGTGCAGCGCCAAGCCTTCGCCGACGATCTGGCCGACCGTCATGCGCGGGCTGAGTGACGCGAACGGGTCTTGAAACACGACCTGCATGCGCTTGCGCATCGCGCGCAAGGCGGTGCGCGCGGCGTTGTCGATGCGTTGTCCGCCCATCTGCACCTCGCCGGCCGAGATCGGTTGCAGCGCGAGCAGCGCCATCCCGAGCGTTGTCTTGCCCGAGCCGGACTCGCCGACGATGCCGAGCGTCTCCCCGCGTTTGAGCTGCAAGGTGGCGTGCCGCACCGCCTCGAACACGCGTTTGCTGAACCAGCCTTGCGCGATCGTGAAGTTGACGCCGACATCAACGCCCGCGAGCAGGATCGGCGCATCCGCCGGCAGCGGCTGCACCACGCGCTGCGGCCGGCTCGCCATCAGCTTGCGGGTGTACGGGTGCTGCGGTGCACCGAACACCGTGGCCGTGTCACCGATCTCGACCAGCTTGCCGCGCTCCATCACGCCGACGCGGTGCGTGAAGCGCCGCACCAGGTTCAGGTCGTGGGTGATGAAGAGCAGCGCCATGCCCATCTCGGCCTGCAGCTCGTCGAGCAGCGCGAGTATCTGGGCTTGGATGGTCACGTCGAGCGCGGTCGTCGGCTCGTCGCAGATCAGCAGCTTGGGCTTGCAGGCGAGCGCCATCGCGATCATCGCGCGCTGGCGCTGGCCGCCCGAGAGCTGATGCGGGTAGGCGTCGATGCGCTGCTCGGGCTCGGGGATGCCGGTGCGCTTGAGCAGGTCGATCGCGCGCGCCCGCGCCTGGTTCTTGCGCAGGCCTTCGTGCAGCTCCAGCACCTCGCCGATCTGGTTGCCGATGGTGTACAGCGGGTTCAGTGCCGTCATCGGCTCCTGGAAGATCATCGCGATGTCGGCGCCGCGGATGCCGCGCATCTCGCGCTCCGACTTCTTCATCAGGTCGGCGCCTTCGAAGCGGATCGCCCCGGTCGTCACGGCCGCATCGACCAGCCGCAGCACCGACAGCGCGGTGATCGACTTGCCCGAACCCGATTCACCGACCAGCGCGAATTTTTCGCCCGGCGCGATGTTGAACGACACGTCGTCGACGACGGTGCTCGTGCCGAAGCGCACCGTGAGGCGTTCGACTTCGAGCAGGTTTTTCGAGGCGGTACTCATGACTTGCGCGTGTCGAAAGCGTCGCGCAGCGCGTCGCCGATGAAGGTCAGCAGCAGCATCATGAAGACGAGCAGCGCGAAGGTCGGGAAGATGATCCACCAAGCATCGAGATTGGCCTTGCCTTGGCGCACCAGGTCGCCGAGCGAGGGCACGTCGGGCGGTACGCCGAGGCCGAGAAAGTCGAGCGCGACCAGGCTCAAAACCGCGGCACTCATGCGAAACGGCAGAAACGTGATCGCCGGGGTCAGCGAGTTCGGCAGCACGTGGCGCCAGATAATCTGCCCGCTCGACAGGCCGAGCGCCCGCGCTGCCTTGACGAATT
>JANXVK010000542.1 GCA_025351675.1 Rhizobacter sp. | reverse complement strand
CGCTGATCGTGATCCTGAACGACAAGCTGCTCGACGTGCTCGGCGACGACATCACGCAGGACCAAGCCTTCGCGCACGCCAACGACGTGCTGAAGAACGCGGTCGGCGGCATCAGCGACATCATCCACATGCCGGGCCTGGTCAACGTCGACTTTGAAGACGTGAAGACCGTGATGAGCGAGCCGGGCAAGGCGATGATGGGCACGGCCCAAGCCAGCGGCCCCGACCGCGCGACCAAGGCCGCCGATGCGGCCGTTGCCTGCCCGCTGCTCGAAGGCATCGACCTCTCCGGCGCACGCGGCGTCCTGGTGCTGATCGCGGCGAACCGCAACACCTTCAAGCTGGCCGAGAGCCGCAACGCGATGAACACGATCCGTCGTTACGCCGCCGACGACGCGCACGTGATCTACGGCACCGCGTACGACGAGTCGCTCGGCGACCAGCTGCGCGTCACCGTGATCGCGACCGGCCTGTCGCCGGCCAAGCGCGTGCATGCACCGATCAGCGTGGTCCACAGCATGCCGGCGCAACGCACCGGCACGCACGACCTGCCAATCTTGCAGAACGCGCTGAACAACGGGCCGCAGGGCATGGCGCCGCAGCACCACGACTACAGCGCGCTGACGACGCCGAGCGTCTGGCGCAACGGCCGCACCGCGGCTGCGAAGGTCGATGCGCTGGCGAGCAACGGCATGGACGAGATCGAGATCCCGGCGTTCCTGCGCAAACAGGCCGACTGAGTGACGGCCCCCACGTCGCGGCGCTCCTGCCCCCATGGCCATGAAAGGGCCACTTCGTGGCCCTTGGGCCGCAGGCTCTCCCTTGGGGCGGCCCGGCGGGGAGCCTGAGATGACGGCCCTGCGCGTTCCCGGCCTCGCGCCGTGGGCGCGTTCGCGTGCCGCCGGCGCGCGTCTGCGGGCTTGGGTGGGCGAAGACCCCGGCGCCGGTCTTCGGCGACAATTGGTGCCCATGCTGGCTCAACGCACCCTCAAATCCATGACCCGCGCAGTCGGCGTGGGCCTGCACGGCGGCCAGCGCGTCGAGATGACCTTGCGCCCCGCGGCGGTCGATACCGGCGTCGTGTTCCGCCGGGTCGATCTGGCGCAGCCGGTCGACATCCACGTCAACGTGCTCCACATCACCGACACCCGCCTGAACACGACACTGTCGGCCGGCGGTGACCCCGGCGCACCGAAAGTCCGGACCATCGAGCACCTGCTGTCGGCGTGCTCGGGCCTGGGCATCGACAACCTGATCGTCGACATCACCGGCGAAGAGGTGCCGATCCTCGACGGCTCGGCCGCGAGCTTCGTGTTCCTGCTGCAAAGCGCGGGCATCGAGTTGCAGGATGCGCCGAAGCGCTTCATGCGCATCCTCAAGCCGGTCGAGGTTCGCGAGGGCAGCGGCGCGGCCCTGAAGTGGGCGCGGCTCGAACCGTTTGAGGGCTACAAGCTTACATTCGAGATCGACTTCGATCACCCGGCCGTCGATCAGACCGGCCAGCGTCTCACGTTCGACATGGGGTCGGGCCGCTACAAACAGGAGATCGCGCGCGCCCGCACGCTCGGCTTCACGAAAGACGTCGAGATGATGCGTGCCCGTGGCCTCGCCCTCGGCGGCAGCATGGACAACGCGCTCGTGATCGACGACTACAAGGTGCTCAACGGCGACGGCCTGCGCTACGACGACGAGATCGTGAAGCACAAGATGCTCGACGCGATCGGCGACATGCTGGTCGTCGGCCACCCGCTGATCGCCGCCTACAGCGCGTTCCGTTCCGGCCACGACCTGAACAACAAGCTGCTGCGCGCGGTGCTGGCCGACACCTCGAGCCACGAGATCGTCAGCTTCGACGACGCCTCGAAAGCGCCCGCGGGCCTGGCCGATCTCGCGCCGGCGTGGTGAGCGTCCGACACGATGCTGTTCTTCCGCTGGGTCGTCGGTCTGCTGCTGGTGGCGGGGCTCGTGTGCTTCGCGATGTACATCGCCACCGGCGAACAGCGCTACCGCCGGCTCGGCATCCTGCTCGTCAAGTGGACGGTGATCGCCGGCCTGGGATTCTTCGCGGTGCTGATCCTCGAGCGCGTGGCGACGATGGTGTGACGAAGGATCGCAACGGATGACGATCTTTCGCTGGATCATCGGGGTGATTTCGGCGTTGCTGGTCGGTGGCTCGGTGCTGAGCTTCGTGCTCTTCATGGCCTTCGACATCAAGCTCTGGCTCGAACGCGCGCGCTCGTTGCGCCGTGCCGCCTGGATGGCGTTGCTGGTCTGGTTCAACGTCGAGGTCTGGGGCCGGGTGATTTTCGCGGTCATCGCCCGGTGAGGCCGAGAAACGCGCAGACCTCGGGCAGGTGCGCGGCCTCGTAGTCGCTCAATGCGTGATCGCCGCCTTCGAGCAGCTTGAGCCGGCAGCCCGCGTAACGCGCACTCATCTCGACCCAGCTCAGCACCTCGTCGCCTTTCGCGATGATCGCGAAGTAGCGCTGCAGCGTCGTCAACGACGCCGGCGCCATCTGGCGCAGTTCGGCGATGAATCCGGGCTCGAAGAAGAAGCGCTCGTCGCTGTGCCAGGCCGTGATCTCGCCGATGTATTTCGTCAGGTCGCGCGCCGGGTCGACGGCCGGGTTCAGCAGCACCGCGCGGCAGCCGTGGCGCTCGGCGATGGCGGTCGCGTAGAAGCCGCCGAGCGAACTGCCGATCACGCCCATGCTTGATGCGGGCCAGTCGGCGACGCGACCCTGCACCATCTGCATCGCCTCGCGCGGCGACGGCGGCAGCTGCGGGCACCACCATTCGACGTCTGGCCGATGCTGCTGCATCCACGCCGCGGTGATGCGCGCCTTCGTCGACTGCGGCGACGAACGAAAGCCGTGCAGGTACAGCAGATGCGTGATGTCGGCCGGCATCGCGTGCGTCAGGGCCGCGCGCGTGCCAGCGCGTCGAGCAGCTGTTGATGAATGCCGCCGAAGCCGCCGTTGCTCATGCACAGAACATGATCACCCGGCCGCGATGCGGCGACGATGCGCTTGACCAGGTCGTCGATCGAATCGCTCACCACCGCTTGCTTGCCCATTGGCGCGAGCGCCTGCACCGCATCCCAGCCGAGCCCGCCGCTGTGGCAGAACGCGAGGTCGGCCTCTTCGAGCGACCACGGCAGCTGTGCCTTCATCGCGCCAAGCTTCATCGTGTTCGAGCGTGGCTCGAAGACCGCGAGGATGCGGGCCGCGCCCACTTTTCGGCGCAGACCGTTGACCGTCGTGCGGATCGCGGTCGGGTGGTGCGCGAAGTCGTCGTAGACCTTCACGCCGCCCGCTTCGCCGCGCAGCTCGAGCCGGCGCCGCACGTTCTCGAAGCTCGCCAGCGCCTTCGCTGCCACATCGGGCGCGACGCCCACATGCTCGGCGGCGCCGACCGCGGCGAGCGCGTTCAGCTGGTTGTGCTCGCCGAGCAGCGACCACTCGACGCGGCCGATCTTCAAGCTGCCGCGGAGCACGTCGAACGCATGCGGCTCGCCGCGTGCGCGCAGCGCGCCGGGCTCTTCCTTGCGCGCGCCGAAACGCGTCACCTCGCTCCAGCAGCCCATCGCGAGCACGCGCTGCAGGCTCTCCTCGCGCGAGTTGACGACGAGGCGGCCGTGCGCCGGAACGGTGCGCACGAGGTGGTGGAACTGGCGCTCGATCGCTGCGAGGTCGTCGAAGATGTCGGCGTGGTCGAACTCGAGGTTGTTCAGGATCGCGGTGCGCGGCCGGTAGTGCACGAACTTGCTGCGCTTGTCGAAGAACGCGGTGTCGTATTCGTCGGCCTCGATCACGAACGGCGTGCCCGGCGCGACCTTGCCCAAGCGCGCCGAGATGCCGAAGTTCAGCGGCACGCCGCCGACCAGAAAGCCGGGTTCGAGCCCGCCTTTTTCGAGCATCCACGCGAGCATCGAGGTCGTGCTGGTCTTGCCGTGCGTGCCGGCCACGGCGAGCACGTGGCGACCTTGCAGCACGTGGTCGGCGAGCCATTGCGGGCCGCTCACATAGGGGGCGCCGGCATCGAGGATCGCCTCCATCAGCGGGTTGCCGCGCGTGATCACATTGCCGACGACGAACAGGTCGGGCGTAAACGACAGCTGTTCGGCGCCGTAGCCTTCGACCAGCTCGATGCCGAGCGCGCGCAACTGGTCGCTCATCGGCGGGTAGACGCCAGCGTCGCAGCCGGTGACGGTGTGGCCGCCTTCGCGGGCCAGCGCGGCCAAACCACCCATGAAGGTGCCGCAGATGCCGAGAACGTGAATGTGCATCAGGAGATTCTAGGCATGGGGATGCAGTGGTGCATCCCCATGCAGAATCGGTGCCCGTGAGCCCGCCGGGCCGCCTTGGGCCACGAAGGGCCCCCTCGGGGCCCTTGGCGAATACTGGAGTGCCAAGCTCGGAGGTCTTCCCATTGTTTTCCTGGATTGCCACCAACCCCGTCGTTTACCCGGCGCTCGAAGTGATTCACATCACGGGCATCGCGCTGCTGGTGGGCAACCTGGTGTTGCTGGAGTGTCGGGTCTGGGGGCTCGGCCGCGAGTTGCCGCTGCCAGCGCTGGCACGGCTCGCGCTGACCTTGTCGCTGAGCGGCTTCGGCCTGGCGGCATTCAGCGGTGCGCTGATGTTCGCGAGCCAGCCGGCCGAGTTGATCGCGAACCGGGTGTTCGTGATCAAGATGGGCTTGCTGACCCTGGCCGGCGCCAATGCAGGCCTGTTCCACGCCCGCGATGGGCTGACCAAGCTCGATGGCATGGCCCGTGCGCAGACCGCGTTGTCGCTGGGGCTATGGCTCGCGGTCATCATCTGCGGTCGATGGATCGCCTACCGATGAAGGACCACACCATGTTGCAGCGACGCACCGTTCTCGGCCTGGGCGCACTCGCGCTCGCGCCATCCGCCTTTGCCCACCACGGCTGGAGCAGCTTCGACCAGGA
>JANXVK010000043.1 GCA_025351675.1 Rhizobacter sp. | reverse complement strand
CGAGCAGCGGGCAGGCCACCGCCGCGTCGGCCGCCTTGGTCGCGCGGTCGGGGCCGCTCGCTTGCGCCGTGCCCATCATCGCCTTGCCGGGCTCGCTCATCACGGTCTTCACGTCTTCGAAGTCGACGTTGACCAGGCCCGGCATGTGGATGATGTCGCTGATGCCGCCGACCGCGTTCTTCAGCACGTCGTTGGCGTGCGCGAAGGCCTGGTCCTGCGTGATGTCGTCGCCGAGCACGTCGAGCAGCTTGTCGTTCAGGATCACGATCAGCGAGTCGACGTTGGCTTCGAGTTCGGCCAAGCCGGCGTCGGCCGCCTTCATGCGGCGGTTGCCCTCAAACTCGAACGGCTTGGTCACGACGCCGACGGTCAGGATGCCCATTTCCTTGGCGACGCGCGCGATCACCGGCGCGGCGCCGGTGCCGGTGCCGCCGCCCATGCCGGCGGTGATGAACAGCATGTGCGAGCCTTCGATCGCCTGGCGGATGCGGTCGACCGCTTCTTCGGCCGCGGCCTTGCCGCACTCGGGCTTCGCACCGGCGCCGAGGCCGGTGGTGCCGAGCTGGATCAGGTCGTGCGCAGCCGAGCGGTTGAGCGCCTGCGCGTCGGTGTTGGCGCAGACGAATTGCACGCCTTGCACGCCTTGCGTGATCATGTGCTCGACCGCGTTGCCGCCGCCGCCGCCGACGCCGATCACCTTGATCTGCGTGCCCATGCTGAATTCTTCGATCATTTCGATTGCCATTTGTTTGCTCCAGTCTTTCAGTTGCAGTTGCCGTGTATTCAGAGATCGATCTTTTTTACCAACGTCGTACTTCGTTTTCGTCGTCGCGCCGGTCTGGCGCGGGGTGGCGCCAGCCCGTGGGCGGATTGAACGTGCAGCAATGAATGGGTGTGCTTCATCGTCGTTCCGCCTCTTTAGAAATTGCCCAGGAACCAGTCTTTGGCGCGGCCGAACAGGGTCTTGACCGACCCCGCCTGCTGCGCCGCCCGCATGCCGCGCGAGCGCCCGATGCGCGCTTCTTCGAGCAAGCCCATCACCGTCGCCGAGCGCGGGTTGCCCACCATGTCGTGGAGCGCACCGCGGTAGGTCGGCACGCCCTTGCGAACCGGCTTGAGGAAGATGTCTTCACCGAGCTCGACCATGCCCGGCATCACCGCCGCGCCACCGGTGATCACGATGCCGCTCGAAAGCAACTCCTCGTAGCCGCTCTCGCGGATCACCTGGTGCACGAGCGAATAGATCTCCTCGATGCGCGGCTCGATCACACCGGCCAGGGCCTGGCGCGACAACATGCGCGGCGCGCGATCACCGAGCCCCGGCACTTCGAGCTGCTCGCTCGGGTCGGCCAGCAGTTGCTTGGCGACGCCATACTCGACCTTGATCTCTTCCGCGTCTTTCGTCGGCGTGCGCAGCGCCATCGCGATGTCGCTGGTGATCAGGTCGCCGGCGATCGGGATCACCGCGGTGTGGCGGATCGCGCCGTCGGTGAAGATCGCGACATCGGTGGTGCCGGCGCCGATGTCGACGAGCGCCACGCCGAGGTCCTTCTCGTCGTCGGTCAGGACCGCGTGGCTCGACGCACTCGGGTTCAGCACGAGTTGATCCACTTCCAGCCCGCAGCGCCGCACGCACTTGACGATGTTCTCGGCCGCGCTCTGTGCGCCGGTGACGATGTGCACCTTCACCTCCAGGCGGCCGCCGCTCATGCCGATCGGCTCCTTGACCTCGTGGCCGTCGATCACGAACTCTTGCGGCTCGACCAGCAGCAGCCGCTGGTCGTTCGGGATGTTGATCGCCTTCGCGGTCTCGACCACGCGCGCCACGTCGACCGGCGTCACTTCCTTGTCGCGCACGATCACCATGCCGGTCGAGTTCTGGCCGCGGATGTGGCTGCCGGTGATGCCGGTGTAGACGCGCGTGATCTTGCAGTCCGCCATCATCTCGGCCTCTTTCAGCGCCGCCTGGATCGATTGCACGGTCGCGTCGATATTGACGACGACGCCACGCTTCAGGCCGTGCGTCGGCGCGCTGCCGAGGCCCGCGATGCGCAGCTCGCCGTCGGGCATCACCTCGGCGACGACCACCATGATCTTGGCGGTGCCGATGTCGAGGCCGACAACGAGATCCTTGTATTCCTTGGCCATGTGCGTTTTCCCTCTCTATTTTTTCTTGGCGACTTCGACAGCGGTCGAGACGCCCTTCAGGCGCACCGCGTAGCCATCGTTGTGACGCAGATCGGCGGACAACAACGGGTGCTGTGCGTAGCGCATGCGCACTTCGGGCAAGGTGGCGATGAACGTGCGCGTGCGCGCGATCACCTCGTCTTCGCTGCCACGACCGAGTTCGACCTCCGCGCCGGTGTCGAGCTCGGCGCGCCACGAGCCGCGGCCCGAGAGTTCGAGCGCGTCGATGCGCGCGTCCATCGCGGCGAACTCGGGCCGCAGGCGGGCGATCATTTTCAGCATCTGCGCCGAGCTGCCCTCGGGGCCGCGCAGGGTCGGCAGCGCGTCGTCCTCGACATCCCCGACGTTGGCCTCGAACACTTCGCCGAAGGTGTTGACCATCTTGTCGGAGGCGTCGTCGGCGTTCGCCGAGCTCGACCACAGCGCCGCCGGCTTGTGCTCTTCGAGTTGCACCGCGAGCCGGTTCGGCCAGACGCGCTTGACGATCGCCTTCCGCACCCATGGCACCGACTCGAAGGCGCGGCGGCCCGCGGCGAGGTCCATTGTGAAGAAGTTGCCGGCGAGCTTCGGCGCGGCGTTGGCGCGGATCGTCAGCGCGCTGTTGTGCGCGAGGTCGCCGTCGACCTTGATCGCACGAACCGCAAACACCGGCCGGTGCGCGGCCCACAGCACCGCGACCACCACGAGCGCGCACACGCCGATCGCAGCCAGCACGGCGGCGGTCACGTTCATCAGCCGGAT
Source organism: Rhizobacter sp. (assembly GCA_025351675.1). Taxonomy (GTDB): domain Bacteria; phylum Pseudomonadota; class Gammaproteobacteria; order Burkholderiales; family Burkholderiaceae_C; genus LMDS01. The sequence goes on along the minus strand of JANXVK010000043.1, from coordinate 2,166 downwards.
GTCGGCCGGGATCGGGGTGGGGGCGGCGAGGCGGGCCATGGGTTTGTCAGCGGCTCGCGTCCAAAGCGGCGGTGGAAAGGATCTGTACGCACAAGGCCTCGTAGCTCATGCCCGCCGCCGCGGCCGACTTCGGCACCAGCGAGTGCGAGGTCATGCCCGGCGAGGTGTTCATCTCGAGCAGGAAGGGCTTGCGGTCGCTCGCGCGGATCATCAGGTCGGCGCGGCCCCAGCCGCGGCAGCCCAGCGTGCGATACGCCTGCACGACGATGCGCTGGATCTCTTGCTCCTCGGCTGGCGGCAAACCGCTCGGCACGCGGTAGTCGACCACGTCGGTGAAGTACTTGTTCTGGTAGTCGTAGGCGCCTTCGGGCGCGACGATCTTGACGACCGGCAGCGCACGCGCCGCTTCGCCGGTGCCGAGCACCGGGCAGGTCACTTCCTCGCCCTCGATGAACTCTTCGCAGAGCACGTCGGCGTCGTACCTGGCGGCGAGTTCGACGGCGCCTTGCATGTCTGAGTAGCCGGCGACTTTCGTGATGCCGATCGACGAGCCTTCGCGCGGCGGCTTGACGATCAGCGGCAGGCCGATCTCGTCGGGCACGGCGCGCACGCGCTCGCGACCGCGGTTCTCCGGGGCCAGCCACACGTAGCGCGGCGTCGGCAAGCCCTCGGCGATCCAGACGCGCTTGGTCATCACCTTGTCCATCGCGATCGCCGAAGCCATCACGCCGGAGCCGGTGTACCGGATGCCGAGCAGTTCGAGCGCACCCTGCAGCGAGCCGTCCTCGCCGTGGCGGCCGTGCAGCGCGACAAAGCAGCGGGAGAAGCCTTCACGTTTCAGCTCGACCAGCTCGCGCTCGGACGGATCGAACGGGTGCGCATCGACACCTTGCGAGCGCAGCGCGGCCAGCACGCCGTTGCCCGACATCAGCGAGATCTCGCGTTCGGCCGAACTGCCGCCGAGCAGCACCGCGACCTTGCCGAGGGCCTTCACATCGATGCTCATGCCGCAGCCCCCCTTGCACTCAACATCTCCACCACCCGCGCCGGCACGTTGCCGATCGAGCCCGCGCCCATCGAGATCACGACGTCGCCAGCGCGCACTTGGTCGATGATCGTTTGCGCCAAGTCGCCGATCTCGTCGACGAACACCGGATCGACCTTGCCGGCGATGCGCAGCGCGCGCACCAGCGAACGGCCATCGGCCGCGACGATCGGCGCTTCGCCGGCCGCATACACCTCGGCGAGAAGCACCAGATCGGCAGCGCCGATGACCTTGACGAAATCCTCGAAGCAGTCGCGCGTGCGGGTGTAGCGGTGCGGCTGGAACGCGAGCACGAGGCGCCGGCCGGGGAACGCACCGCGCGCGGCCGCGAGCGTCGCGGCCATCTCGACCGGGTGGTGGCCGTAGTCGTCGATCAGCGTGAACATGCCGCCATCGCTTTGACCTGCAACCACGGGCTGCTCACCGTAGCGCTGGAAGCGCCGGCCCACGCCGTTGAACTCGGCCAGGCCTTTGACGACCGGCGCATCGGGCAGTTCGAGCTCGGTCGCGACCGCGATCGCCGCCAGTGCGTTCAGCACGTTGTGGTCGCCAGGCAGGTTCAAGCTGACGCGCAGGTCGGGCATGCGCACACCGTTGCGGCGCTGCACCGTGAACTGCATCGTTCCGGCATCGGCCACCACGTCGACCGCGCGCACCATCGCGTCTTCGCCAAAGCCGTAGGTCACGACCGGGCGCGAGATCATCGGCATGATCGAGCGCACGCCGGCGTCGTCGCTGCACAGGATCGCCGCGCCGTAGAACGGCATGCGGTGGATGAACTCGACGAAGGCCGACTTCAGCTTCGCGAAGTCGTGGCCGTAGGTGTCCATGTGGTCGGCGTCGATGTTCGTGACGACGGCCATCACCGGCAGCAGGTTCAGGAACGACGCGTCGGATTCATCCGCCTCGACGACGATGTAGTCGCCCGAGCCGAGCCGCGAGTTCGCGCCAGCCGCGTTGAGCCGCCCGCCGATCACGAAGGTCGGGTCGATGCCGGCCTCGGCGAGCACGCTGGTGACGAGGCTGGTGGTCGTCGTCTTGCCGTGAGTGCCGGCTATCGCAATGCCCTGCTTGAGCCGCATCAGCTCGGCCAGCATCACGGCGCGCGGCACCACGGGCAC
>JANXVK010000454.1 GCA_025351675.1 Rhizobacter sp. | reverse complement strand
GAAGGCCGGTGCCGGTGTCGTGCTCGCCGGCCGCCGCATCGAGCGGCTCAAGACCTTGCGGGCCGAGATCGAGGGCGATGGCGGCGACGCGCACGTGGTCGTGCTCGACGTGACCGACCGCGACAGCATCAAGTCCGCCGTCGCGCACGCCGAGACCGAGATGGGCACGATCGACATCCTCGTCAACAATTCCGGCGTCGGCACCACGCAGTTGCTGACCGAAGTGAGCGAGGACGACTACGACTACGTGTTCAACACCAACACGCGCGGCGCTTTCTTCGTCGCGCAAGAGGTCGGCAAGCGCATGATCGCGCGCTCGAAGGGCGCAGCGCCGGGCACCTTCACCGGCGGGCGCATCGTCAACATCGCGTCGATGGCGGGGTTGAGGCCGTTGAGCCGCATCGGTGTGTACGCGATGAGCAAGGCCGCGGTCGTGCACATGACGCGTGCGATGGCACTCGAATGGGGTCGCTACGGCATCAACGTCAACGCGATCTGCCCCGGCTACATCGACACCGAGATCAACCACCACCAGTGGGCCACCGAGCAGGGCAAGAAGCTGATCGAGATGCTGCCGCGCAAGCGCGTCGGCCAGCCGCAGGATCTGGATGCCGTGTTGATGATGCTGGTCGCGAACGAGAGCCACTTCGTCAACGGCGCGGTCATCCAAGCCGACGACGGATTCGGCGCTTGAGCGGGCAGTTGCGGTCCTTGTCGCTGCTCGAGGTCCGCGTGCTGGGCGTCTTGATCGAGAAGGCGCACACGGTGCCCGACAGCTACCCGTTGTCGCTCAACTCGCTGACGCTCGGCTGCAACCAGAAGACCGCGCGCGAGCCGGTGCTGAACGCGCTCGAATCCGAAGTGCAGGACACCGTGGTCGCGCTGAAGGCGCTGAACTTGGTGTTCGAGGCCAGCGGCTCGCGCGTGACGCGCTACGAGCACAACGCCGGTCGCACCCTCGCGCTGCCATCGGCCGGGGTCGCGCTGCTCGCGACGCTGGTGCTGCGCGGGCCGCAGACGGTGTCGGAGTTGCGAACCGCCTCCGAGCGGCTGCACCGCTTCGCCGACCTGTCGTCGGTCGAAGGCTTTCTCGACGAGCTCGCGGCGCGGGCCGAAGAGAAGGGCGGGGCGCTCGTCGTCAAGCTCCCGCGTGCCCCGGGCGCACGCGAGCCGCGCTGGGCGCATCTGTTGAGCGGCGCGATCGATGTGTCTGCGATGCCGGTCGCCGCCGATTCGGTCGACTTCGTCGCCGCCAGCGAGATCGCCGCGCTGAAGGCGCAGCAGGGCGCGATGCAGACCGAACTGACCGAACTGCGCGGTCTGGTCGAGCGGCTGTATGCCGAGCTCGGCGTGACGCGCACGTGACCGGAGAACCGGCGATGCGATTCGACCTGCCGGACGAGAAGAAGCTCACCTGTGAGATGGTGATTCCGATGCGCTGGGGCGACATGGACGCGATGGGCCACGTCAACAACACGATCTACTTCCGCTACATGGAAACGGTGCGGCTCGAGTGGTTGTCCCGGGCCGGTGGTGCGGGGGACGCGGACGGCAACGGCATGCTGATCGTCAATGCGTTCTGCAACTTCATCCGCCAGCTCCGGTACCCCGGCGACCTGCTCGCGAAGCACTATGTCTCGAACCCGGGCCGCAGCAGCTTCGACACCTGGATCACGCTGGAGCGCACCGATGCGCGGGGCGTGATCTGCGCTTCGGGCGGTACGAAGACGGTGTGGGTGAACTACGCCGCCGAAAAGTCGGTGCCGCTACCGGAGTCGGTGCGCGCGCTGATTCTCTAGGTCGGGCGTTCACGCGAGAAACAGCGACGCGATCGACAGCCCGGCGATCGTTCCGAACAACGCGGGCAGGTGCAGCGGGTTTCGGCCGATACGGTCAGAGCAACGCATAGCTCGTGGTCGCGTGCGCGGCGAGTACGTCGGCGCCGGTCGTGATGCGGATGTCGCCGAAAGCCATCGTCCTGCCCATGCGCAGCACGGTCGCGGTCACGTGTGCCTCGCCGGCGTCGGCCGCGACCGGGCGCAGGAAGGTGGTCTGCAACTGCACGGTCGTCATCGGGCGGAAGGTGCCGAGCTTCGACATCACCGCCAGCACCATCGCGGTGTCGGCCGCGGCCATCAGCGTCTGGCCGCACATCACGTTGCCGGCGTGCACATGGCGGGCGGTGACGGGCAATGCCAGCACGACTTCGCCGGGCTTGGCGCCGATCAGCCGCAATTCGAGCAGACGAACCCATTCGGCGAAGATGTTGTCGAGCGCGTCTCTCAGGAATGTGGTGTCGAACGGTGCGTCGGTGGTCATGATCGGATGCGGCGGATGCGCCGGGGTGGCGTTTGCGGACGAGATGTTCGCATGCCGCAGCCGTGCCGGCCTTTGCACGATCTTGATGCGCCCGCCGCCAATCCCTACGCCACGTTGACCCGGCTGTGCCTACAGTGATCTGCATCCCAACAGACGGCGTGTGCATCGCACGCCTTCACCATGAAGCCGGTAGCGATCTTTCAGCACGACAAGACCCAGCGCCCCGGGTACCTCCTGAAGTTTCTCGAGGATCGCGGCATTCCCACGTGCATCTTCGCGCCGATGGAAGGCGATGCGGTGCCGCACCGGGCCGAGTCCTTCTCGGGGCTGATTTTCCTGGGCAGCAACGGCAGCGTGAATGATCCGCTGGCCTGGATCGACCGCGAACGCCAGTTGATGCGCGAAGCGGTGCTGCGTGACGTTCCGGTGCTGGGCCACTGCTTCGGCGGGCAGTTGCTGGCGACGGCCCTCGGCGGCCGCGTCTCGCGCAACGCGACGCCGTGCATCGGCTGGGCCAAGCTGCAGGTCACGCCGGACTCGCGCCGCTGGTTCGACGGTGCCGCCGAGGTCACCGCGTTCAACTGGCACTACGAGACCTTCTCGATCCCGCCGGGCGCGCAACGCACGCTGTTCGGCACGCACTGCCTGAACAAGGGCTTCGCGATGGGCAAGCACCTCGCGTTCCAGTGCCACCTCGAAGTCACCGAAGACATCGTGCGCGAGTGGTGCACTGCGGGCGCGGCCGAGTTGCACGATCACCCGGGTGTGGCGGTCCAGCAAGAGTCGCAGATGCTGTTCGGCCTGCGCCAGCGCGTGGCCGCGCTCCACAAGGTGGCGCATTCGGTCTACGTGCACTGGATGGCCGGCATCCCGCAACCTCAGGTCGCGCGCTACCACGGCGGCTGGTGAGTGGCGAGTGCGTGATGCGGCTTGGGAGAATCTACGTAAACACTCACCACGGGATTCGGTAGTACGCTCCCGCGTTGGCAATCCACGGAGCTCGTTAAATGAACAAGATCTTCCCCAGCGCCGCCGCGGCGCTCCAGGGTGTCGTGAAAGACGGCCAGCTGATGGCCGTCGGCGGCTTCGGCCTGTGCGGCATCCCCGAGGCGCTGATCGCCGCGCTGCGCGATTCCGGCGCGAAGAACCTGACGGTGATTTCAAACAATGCCGGCGTCGACGGCTTCGGCCTCGGCCTGCTGCTCGAAAGCCGCCAGATCAAGCGGATGATCTCGAGCTACGTCGGCGAGAACAAGGAGTTCGAGCGCCAGTACCTCGCCGGCGAACTCGAACTCGAGTTCACGCCGCAGGGCACGCTGGCCGAGAAGCTGCGCGCCGGCGGCGCGGGCATCCCGGCGTTCTTCACAAAAACCGGCGTCGGCACGCTGGTGGCCGAAGGCAAGGAGACGCGCGAGTTCGACGGGCATGTGTACGTGATGGAACGGGCACTCGTGCCCGAGGTCGCGCTCGTGAAAGCCTGGAAGGCCGACAAGAGCGGCAATCTGATCTTTCGTCGCACCGCGCGCAACTTCAACCCGGCGTGCGCGATGGCCGGCAAGGTCACGATCGTCGAGGTCGAAGAGATCGTCGAGACCGGGTCGTTCGATCCCGATGCGGTGCACCTGCCGGGCATCTACGTGCACCGGATCGTGCTGAACGCGCATCCCGAGAAGCGCATCGAAAAGCGAACCATCACCGAGAAATCGACAGCGAAGGCAGGGGTCTGAAATGGCTTGGACACACGATCAAATGGCAGCCCGCGCTGCCAAGGAATTGCAAGACGGCTTCTACGTCAATCTCGGCATCGGCCTGCCGACGCTGGTTGCGAACTTCGTCTCGCCCGACATCGAGGTCTGGCTGCAAAGCGAGAACGGCATGCTCGGCATCGGCCCGTTCCCGACCGAAGACCAGGTCGACGCCGACCTGATCAACGCCGGCAAACAGACCGTAACGACGCTGCCCGGCTCGTCGATTTTCGGCTCCCACGACAGCTTCGCGATGATCCGCGGCGGCAAGATCAACCTGTCGATCCTCGGCGCGATGCAGGTCAGCGCCAAAGGCGATCTGGCGAACTGGATGATTCCCGGCAAGATGGTCAAAGGCATGGGCGGTGCGATGGACCTGGTCGCCGGCGTCGCCCGCGTGCTGGTGCTGATGGAGCACGTCGCGAAGAAAAAGGATGGCGGGGTTGACCTGAAGATCCTCCCCGAGTGCACCCTGCCGCTGACCGGCGTCGGCGTGGTCAACCGCATCATCACCGACCTCGCGGTGCTCGATGTGACGCCGGCCGGGCTCAAGCTGGTCGAGATCGCCGAGGGTGTGACACGCGAGGAACTGCAATCGAAGACCGGCGTGCCGGTGCTCTGAAACTCTGACCGCGCCATGCTGCACGACCCGGCGCGCCACGAGGCCCTGACCGCCACGCCGTGGAATGCGGCCGCAGCGCGCGGCGCGATCAGGACAATCACCGACGACCTCTGCGCGCGCTTCGACCCGGCCACGCTCTGGCCGGTGCACCCACGCGAACGTAAGGAGGGCGACAAGCCGGTGCCGCAGCCGATGCTCTACAACGGCGCGGCCGGCGTGGTCTGGGCCTTGCAGCGGCTGCGCGAGCAGGGCGCGGCACGCGTCGATCTCGACCTGGCGACTATCGTCGCGGGCCTGCACGAGCACAGTCGCCACTGGATCACCGCGAACGAATCCGAGTGGCCGTCGTACTTTCTCGGCCACTCCGCCGTCCTGCTGTTGCAGTGGCGGCACAACCGCTCCCCGGCGGTGGCCGACGAACTCTTTGCGCTGGTCGAAAGCAACCTGCAGAACAAGGCGCTCGAAGCGTTGTGGGGCTCACCGGGCACGCTCGTCCCCGCGTTGCACATGCTCGAAGCGACAGCAGGCACACCCGACGCACAGCGCTGGCACGCGCTGTTTCGCCGCGGCATCGACATCTTGTGGGCGCAGATGGTGGCGGTGCGGCACACGGCGCAGCCGCAGCGCGAGGTCTGGATCTGGACGCAGGACCTGTACGGCCGGGTCGTCCAGTACATGGGCGCCGGCCATGGCTTTGCCGGCAATGTCTTCCCGGTGATTCGCGGCGCGCGCTGGCTCGACGCTGCGGTGGTTGCGGCCTTCGAGGCACGCACGCTCGACGCGCTCGACGTCTGCGCGAAGCGCGAGCCCGGCCTCGTGAACTGGGGTGCGCAGTTCGACGCCACCACGGCGGGCTATCCAGTCAAGGCGCTGCTGCAGGATTGCCACGGCGGCCCCGGCATCATCTGCCGCCTCGCCGGCACGCGCTCGGCGCCGCTGCGCGCGCTGCTGGTCGAGGCGGGCGAGCTGGTCTGGCAGGCCGGCCCGCTCGTCAAGCGGCCCGGTCTCTGCCACGGCACCGACGGCAACGGTTTCGCGTTCCTGAAGCTGCATGC
>JANXVK010000452.1 GCA_025351675.1 Rhizobacter sp. | reverse complement strand
GATGTTCTGAACGTGGGCGTGCTCGCCGGCCTTGATCGGCGCGACCACCTTGCCCATGTCGATGCCGTACTTCAGCACGGTGTCGCCGACGGCCATGTCCTTGAGCGCGACCTTGTGGCCGATCGGGATGTCTTGCTTCGCCTGGACCTTGATCGTCTTGTCCTCGTCCATGATCCAGCCGGTCATGTCGGTGCCGGCGGTCACGCCTTCGACGACCACGACCGCCACGGTGTCGTGTGCGTCGTGCAATACGAAGTGAATCATCTGCTGTCTCCTTGATGGATCTGTTTGAACAGAGCGTGATGTTAGGTGACGGCGTCAAGCTGTCAAACGTGTCATCTAGTTGATTTATTTCACATGAATGATATGCATGTACACTTCGACACATGCAGACCGCCATGTCCGCCCCGCTGTTCGAGGCCATCGCGCCCGAGACGGCCGGCATGCCGCTGTACCGGGTCGTCAAGCGATCGCTGCTGACCGCGATCGAGTCGGGCAGTTGCCCGCCGGGCGAAACGCTGCCGAGCGAGACCGAGATCGCCGGCGCGATGGGCGTCTCGATCGGCACCCTGCGCCGGGCCGTCGACGAACTCGCGGCCGAGCACATTCTTGTGCGGCGCCAAGGCCGCGGCACGTTCGTCGCCACGCACAGCACCGACCGTTTTCTGTTCCAGTTCTTCCACGTCGAGCGGGCCGACGGCCTGCGCGAGGCGCCGCTCGTCGATCTGGTCTCGTTTGAGCGCCTGCGCGCCGACGACGAGCCGGCCGAGGCGCTGCAGTTGCGCATCGGCGATCCGGTCATCCAGATCGAGAATCGGCTGCGCCTGCAGGGCAGCGCGGTGATCTACGACCGGCTCACCTTGCCGTCGACACTGTTCAGGGGCCTGACCGAGAAGCGCTTTCGCGAGCGGCCTGGCACGATCTACCAGCTCTACCAGTCGGACTTCGGCATCAGCGTCTTGCGTGCGAAGGAGCGGGCTCGCGCGAGTGCGGCCGATCGCAACGCGATGCGCGTGCTGGGCCTGCCCTTCGGTCAGCCGGTCATGCAGGTGCGTCGCACGGCGCTGACCTTCGGCGACCGGCCGGTCGAACACCGGATTTCGATCATCAACACGGCACATCACGATTACGTGAACCTGCTGTCTCGACCCGCCGGGAAATGAAGCCCCCATGCTCACTTCGTTCACTGCCTTCCGAGGGGCGCAGGCCTCCGGGGGCTCCTGCGTGGCCCGTAGCGGCCCGGCAGAAGGCCCGAGATGACTAGTCTGACGACCGATCTTCTGAAGGCCGCGCGCGCGGCCGAGCAGGCGGCCTACGCGGCGGGAACGCACTTGCAGGCGTCGCGATCCCGCCTCTCCGAGATCGTGATCACGCACAAGGCGCCCGACGACGTGGTCAGCGCGATCGACCACGAGGCGCAGACGCTGATCCGTGACGTGGTGAGGCGGCACTTTCCCGATCACGGCTTCATCGGCGAGGCGGGCGGCGGCGACACCGAGCTGTTGGCGAGCGGGCACCCGGTCTGGATCGTCGAGCCGCTCGACGGCACCGCCAACTACCTGCGCGGCTACCCGCAGTACGCGGTTGCGATCGCGCTGGTCGAGGGCGGCGAGCCCCAGGTCGGCGTGATCTACGATCCGAGTCGCAACGAGTTCTTCGGCGCGATCCGCGGCCACGGCGCAGTGCTCAATGGCGAGCCGATCCGCTGCGCGAAGCCGCGCCTGGCGATCGAGTCGCTCGCGGCCACCGTGTTCCCGAAGCCGGCGAGCCCGCGCATGCCGGTCTACATGACCGAGCTCGGCCGGGTGCTGCGTGCGTTCAGCGGCGTGCGGCGTTCGGGCTCGATGGCGCTCGAACTGGCGTACCTCGCCGCCGGTCGCATCGACGCGTTTTGGGAGCACGACACGGGCGCCTGCGAATGCGCTGCCGGCGCCGTGCTGCTGCGCGAAGCCGGCGCGCTGATCCACTCGCGCGACGGCCTGCCGATTCTGGCCAGCCGCTCGCTGCTGGCGTGCACGCCAACGTTGTTCGAGCCCTTCCTGAGCCTGCTGGCCGAAGCTTGAACCGCATCAATCCGGCATGGGTTTGGCTTAAGCTGCCGACATGAACAAACCGACCCACAAACCCGCGCTCACCGGCCGCAATTTCCCGACCGCGCGGCAAGATGCCGCCAAGGACCCGGCCAAGGCTCTCGCCCGCTACCAGGGCCCCGAAAGCTCGTACAAGCTTGCCTTCACCGACACCGCCTTCCTGCTGCGCGACGAGATGCGCCCGGTGCGGATGCAACTCGAACTGCTGAAGCCCGAACTGATTCAGGATGAGCAGGGCATCGAGTCGACGGTCGTGATCTTCGGCAGCGCGCGCATCGTGCCGCCCGATGTGGCGCAGCGCATGATCGGCGACGCGAGTTCGGCCGGCGACGAGGCGGCGCTGGCGATCGCGCAGCGCCACCTGAGCATGTCGCACTATTACGAAGAGGCACGCCGCTTCGGCGCGCTCGTGACCGAGAAATCGAAGCTGCTCGAAACGCCGCTCTACGTGGTGACCGGCGGCGGCCCCGGCATCATGGAAGCCGGCAACCGTGGCGCCTTCGACATGGGCGGCAAGAGCATCGGCCTGAACATCGTGCTGCAGCACGAGCAGGCGCCGAATCCGTACATCACGCCGGAGCTGTGCTTCCAGTTCCACTACTTCGGTCTGCGCAAGATGCACTTCCTGATGCGCTCGGTGG
>JANXVK010000435.1 GCA_025351675.1 Rhizobacter sp. | reverse complement strand
CGAGCGCCTCGGGCATCAGCGTGTGGTTGGTGTACGAGAACACACGGCCGCACATCGCCCAGGCCTGCTCCCAGTGCATCCCGTGCTCGTCGCAGAGCACGCGCATCAGCTCGGCCACGCCGATCGCGGGGTGGGTGTCGTTCAGGTGGATCGCGACCTTCTCGGCCAGGTTCGCGAGCGTGCCGTGCTCCTTTAAATGGCGCTCGATCAGGTCCTGCATCGAGGCGGCGACGAAGAAGTATTCCTGGCGCAGCCGCAGCTCGCGGCCGGCCGGCGTGCTGTCGTTCGGATACAGCACCCACGAGATGTTCTCGTACTCGTTCTTGGCGCTCGCGGCACGCGCGTAATCGCCGGTGTTGAACGCGTTCAGGTCGATGTGCGCCGGCGCGGCGGCCTTCCACAGCCGCAGGGTGCTGACCTTGTCGGTGCCGTGGCCGGGGATCACCATGTCGTAGGCCTTGGCAGCGACCTCGGCGCTCGGGCGCCAGAGCGCGCGCGCGTCGGCGCCGGTGCCGCTGTGTTCGACCCAGCCGCCGAAGCGCACCGGGTAGGTGATCGCGGCACGCGGGAACTCCCAAGCCGTGCCGTCGGCGAGCCATGGATCGGGGTGCTCGATCTGGGTGCCGTTCTTGATCTCTTGCGCGAACATGCCGTACTCGTAGCGGATGCCGTAGCCGAACGAGGGCAGGCCGAGCGTGGCCATCGAGTCGAGGAAGCAGGCCGCCAGACGGCCGAGACCGCCGTTGCCGAGCGCGGCGTCGGGCTCTTCGTCGGCGACGTCTTCGAGGCGTTGCGCATGCGCATTCATCGCCGCGGCGGCTTCGCCGCGCAGGTCGAGCGCGGCGAGCGCGTTGCCGAGCGTTCGGCCCATCAGGAACTCCATCGACAGGTAGTAGACGCGCCGCGCCTTGTCGTCGGCCTGCTGCGACTGAGTGCGCACCCAGCGCTGCGAGAGCTTCTGGCGTGCGACTTGCGAGATCGCGCGCATCAAATCGTTGGCGCTCGCTTCACTCGGAACGACGCCCACGTGATCGAGCAGTTCGTCGTCGAGACCGGTGGCGACGCTGCGCGCAGGGCCACTGGCGACGCTGCGCGTCGCAGGCTGAAAATTGGGTATCACTGTCGGATCCTTCATCGCTTGAGAATTGCCATTACTGTCAGTGTCGCATCGGGCACCCAGTCGCTGGTGCACGAGCTTGCAATTTTTGCGCCCGTGCCCGCGGCGTGCGCGACCGAGCCACAATGAAGCAGAAGCAGGAGACGACGAGATGACACCCGACGAACTGGCTCTGAGCCTGGACCTCCCCAAACGCGCCGTGGCGCTGGTGCTCGCGGGGGGGCGCGGCAGCCGGCTGAAGAGTCTGACCGATCGGCGCGCCAAGCCGGCTGTCTACTTCGGCGGCAAGTTCCGGATCGTCGACTTCGCGTTGTCGAACTGCCTCAATTCGGGCATCCGCCGCATCGGCGTGATCACGCAGTACAAGTCGCACAGCCTGCTGCGCCACGTGCAGCGAGGTTGGGGCTTTTTGAAAAGCGAGATGAACGAATTCGTCGACCTGCTGCCGGCGCAGCAGCGCACCGACGACGAGAGCTGGTACCGCGGCACTGCCGACGCCGTCTACCAGAACCAGGACATCCTCGCCAGCTACGGCGCCGACTACATCGTCGTGCTCGCCGGCGACCACATCTACAAGATGAACTACGCGCTGATGCTGGCCGATCATGTCGCGAAGGGCCGCGACTGCACGGTCGGCTGCATCGCCGTGCCGCGCATGGAGGCCACCGCGTTCGGCGTGATGGCGGTCGACGAGAACGACCTGATCCTCGACTTCGTCGAGAAGCCGGCCGACCCGCCAGCGATGCCGAACGACCCGGAGCGGGCGCTCGCCAGCATGGGCATCTACATCTTCAACGCGCGCTTTCTCTACAAGGAGCTCGAGCGCGACATCCACGATCCCGACTCGAGCCACGACTTCGGCAAGGACATCATCCCGCGGGCTGTCAAGAACGGCAACGCCGTGGCGCACCCGTTCTCGCTCAGCGCGGTCGGCACGCGCATCAACGAAGAGCCTTACTGGCGCGATGTCGGCACGATCGACGCTTACTGGGACGCCAACATCGACCTGACCGCCACCGATCCGCTGCTCAACCTGTACGACACGCGCTGGCCGATCTGGACCTACCAGGCGCAGCTGCCGCCGGCCAAGTTCGTCCACAACGAGCCCGACCGGCGCGGCATGGCGATCGAGTCGGTGGTGTCGGGCGGCTGCATCGTCTCGGGCAATGTTCACCGCTCGGTGCTGTTCTCGAGCGTGCGCGTGCATTCGTACTCGGTCGTCAGCTGGTCGGTGCTGCTGCCGGGCGTGCAGGTCGGCCGGCAGGTTCGGCTCACGCGCTGCGTCATCGATCGCGGCTGCACGATCCCGGACGGCATGGCGATTGGCGAAGACGCCGTGCTCGACGCCCAGCGTTTCTACCGCTCCGAGAACGGCATCACGCTGGTCACGCGGGAGATGCTCGAAAAGCTGACTTCATGACGGCGCGGATGAAGGTCCTGCATGTCGGCGCCGAAGTCTTCCCGCTCGTCAAGACCGGTGGCCTGGCGGATGTGCTGGGCGCGCTGCCGCAGGCGCTGATCGGGCAGGGCGCCGACGTGCGCCTGCTGCTGCCGGGCCTGCCTGCGATCGCCGACGCGGTGCTGCACCAAAGAAACGTGTGCCAGATCGGCCCGTGCTTCGGCGCGGCGCGCGTCACCTTGCGGCTCGGGCAAATGCCGTACAGCCAAGTGCCGGTCTACGTGATCGATGCGCCGCTGCTCTATCGGCGCCCCGGCAGCCCGTACCAAGCCAGCGACGGCAGCGAATGGCCCGACAACGTGCAGCGTTTTGCGCTGCTCGGCTGGGTCGGTGCGCAGCTCGCCGCCGGCGCGCTCGACCCGGCGTGGCAGCCCGAGGTGCTGCACGCGCACGACTGGCATGCCGCGATGGCGTGTGCCTACGTGGCCGCGCATCCGCCGGCGAATGTTGCGACGGTGTTCACGGTGCACAACCTCGCGTACCAAGGCCTGTTCCCGAGTGGTGACTTCTCGCTGCTCGGCTTGTCGTCGCGCTTCATGGCGTCGACCGGGCTCGAGTACCACCAGCAGCTGTCGTTCATGAAGGCCGGCCTGAAGTTCGCCGACCGCATCACGACCGTGAGCCCGACCTACGCGCGCGAGATCGCGACGCATGAGTTTGGCTTCGGCCTCGACGGCGTGATCCGCGGCCGCGGCGGCGACGTGAGCGGCGTGCTCAACGGTGTCGACGGCGCGGTCTGGGATCCGTCGAACGATGCCGGCATCGCCACGCGCTACAGCGCGGCCGAACTCGGTGGCAAGCTGCGCTGCAAGGCAGCGCTGCAGGCCGAACTCGGGTTGACCGTGCGCGCCGACGCGCCACTGTTCGGCGTCGTCAGCCGCCTGACCTCGCAGAAGGGGCTCGACCTCGTGCTCGGTGCGTTGCCGGCGCTGCTCAAGCGCGGTGGCCAACTGGCGCTGCAGGGCGCCGGTGACCCGGCACTCGAAGTCGCGTTTGTCGCCGCCGCAAAGGCGAACCCCGGCGAAGTCGCGGTGCGCATCGGCTACGACGAAGCCTTCGCCCACCGTTTGATCGCGGGCTCGGACGCGATCCTCGTGCCCTCGCGCTTCGAGCCCTGCGGGCTGACCCAGCTCTACGGGCTGCGCTACGGCACCGTGCCGGTGGTGCGGCGGGTCGGCGGTTTGGCTGACACGGTGATCGATGCGGGGGACGATGCGCTCGCGTCCGAGCGCGCGACCGGCTTCGCGTTCGATGCCGCTACCGCGGCTGCGCTCGAGGGCGCGATGCAGCGCGCCATCGCCGCCTACGCGCAACCTGCGCGCTGGCATCGCCTGATGTTGCGCGGCATGGCGCAGGACTTCTCGTGGGGCGGCGCCGCGTGGCAGTACGTGGCGCTTTACGCCGAGCTCGTCGGGCTTCGGGGCAGCCGCCCCGCCTGATCGGTGCGCCGGGAACAAGCTGTGTTTCCGGGCCGTTTTCAACGGATCAGTCGACCCCGACGCTGGCCATAATGGCCGCATGCGCACGATTCGACTCTCGGATCCCCTCAAGCACGGAAGCCCCGCGAAGAAACTCGAGTGGGGCACCAGCGCTTGGGCGGCGGACTCCTGCCTTGTCGAGTGGTCGACCTTTGAGCGCGAGTGGCTGGGAGCGCCGCCGGTGGCGAAGAAGTCGTCCTCAGCAAAGTGGAGCGACGCGGCCACGCCACTGTATGTCTGGCTCGGCCTTCTGCTTCTCGGCGTGGGGACCGCCTGCGCGACTTGGGGGTAGGTGCGCCACTTGGTGGAGAGAGCGGGATTCGAACCCGCGGAGGGTTTTAACCCTCACACGCTTTCCAGGCGTGCGTCTTAAACCGCTCAACCATCTCTCCGGAGCGCGCGAGTTTAGCCTACGGCTTGCAGCGCATGCGCCCGCAGCCACTCGAGCGGGACGAAATCGAGCGCGCGTTCGTGGGTCGACTCGAGCACCACCGCCGGCGCCGCGCCGGCATCGAAGGCCTCACGCCAGCGCAGCGCGCACAAGCACCAGCGGTCGCCCGGGTTCAGCCCGCGAAAACGGTACTTGGGGCGAGGCGTCGAGAGGTCGTTGCCGCGACTTGCCGAGAACGCGAGGAATTCGGCGCTCACCTTGACGCAGATCACATGGCTGCCGGTGTCGTCGTCGGCCGTGTTGCAGCAGCCGTCGCGGAAGAAGCCCGTCAGCGGGTCGTAAGAGCAGGGCACGAGCGCGCTGCCGAGAACGTTGAAGGCCACGTGTCGATGCTCGTCAGACGCTGCCGGGCAGCTTGCCCTTCATCAGCGCCATCGCGGTGCCGATCAGCGCCGAGACCTCGGTCATATTGCCGGGCACGATCATCGTGTTGTTCTTCTGCGCCAGTTGCGCGTAGGCCTCGACCGCCTTCTCGGCGACCTTGAGCTGCACCGCCTGTTCGCCGCCCGGCGAGCGGATCGCCTCGGCGATCTTGCG
>JANXVK010000432.1 GCA_025351675.1 Rhizobacter sp. | reverse complement strand
CGCCGCGGCTCGATGCGGTGTTCACTGGCTGGGTCGATCTGCTCGGCGGTCGGCAGTCGGCGCGCACGCTGCACTTTCTGGCCGCCACCGGGCTGCTGATGTTCGTGCTGGTGCATGTGTTCGAGGTGCTGATCAGCGGGGCGTGGAACCAGATCCGCTCGATGGTGACGGGCTGGTACGCGCTGCCGCTGGACGAGGAGGTGAAGTCATGATCCACAGGACGATATCGAGCGGCCGACCGAAGGCTGCGCCGAGCCGCCGGACCGCGCTGCGCGCCGCTCTGGCGGGCGTGGGCACGGTCTCGCTGGCGGGCTGCGACCGGCTCTCGAACAACGCGGCCTTCGTCGATGTGCTGAAAAGCGCGCAGCACCTCAGCCACGGCGCGCACAAGCTCGTGGCCGGCCGCAACGCGATCGCCCAGGAGTTCAGCCAGTCCGACGTAGCCGCGCATTTCAAGGCCAACGGCACGCTGGTGCCGCGCGACGCCGACTACAAGGCGTTGATGGAAGGCGGCTTTGCGGACTGGAAGCTGCAGATCGGTGGCCTCGTCGAGCAGCCCGCCGCCTACACGCTTGCCGAGCTGCGCGCGATGCCGTCGCGCACCCAGATCACGCGCCACGACTGCGTCGAAGGCTGGAGCACGATCGGCAAGTGGAAGGGCGTGCAGCTGAGTCATCTGCTCGAACAGGTCAAGCCGCTGCCGAATGCGAAGTTCGTGGTCTTCCGCTGTGCCGATTCGATGGACGGCCCGTCGCTCGACGGCCGCGACTCGACCTATTACGAGAGCATCGACATGGACGACGCGTACCACGCGCAGACCGTGCTCGCCTACGAACTGAACGACCAGCTGCTGCCAGTCAACAACGGCGCGCCGCTGCGTGCGCGCATCGAGCGCCAGCTCGGGTACAAACATGCCAAGTACCTGATGCGCATCGAGCTGGTAGAGAGCTTCAACATGATCCGCGACGGCAAGGGCGGCTACTGGGAAGACAACGGCTACGAGTGGTACGCCGGCATCTAGCACCGTCATCAACTCGGGAATCCTCATGAACAAACTGTTCCGCTTCTTCGCCCGCGTGTTCGTCATCCCCCTCGGTCTGGGTCTCGCGGCGCTGGCCGCACTCGCAGGCGAGATGCCGTTCGACAAGCCCAAGTTCGACGCCGCGCTCGCGCAGGGCAGGCCGGTGATCGTCGACTTCAGCGCGAGCTGGTGCCCGACCTGCAAGCAGCAGAAGCCGATCGTGGAGGCGCTGCTGAAAGAGACCAAGCTGCAACCCGTGACCCTGTTTGTCGCCGACTTCGACGTCGAGAAAGACCTGAAGAAACAGCTCGGCGTGACGATGCAGAGCACCTTCGTCGTCTTCAAGGGCGGCAAGGAAGTCGGCCGCTCGACCGGGCAGACGCAGAAGCAGGCGATTGCCGACCTGTTCGACAAGGCGCTCTGAGCTTCATGCGCTCCGCACGCTGAGGCCGCGATGGACTTCGGCCCGGGCACGTTTCTGTTCGGCTACCTTGCCGGACTGTTGTCGACGCTGTCGCCGTGCGTGCTGCCGCTGCTGCCGATCCTGATCGCCACCGCCGTGTCGCGACACCGCTTCGGCCCGCTCGCGCTGGCGGCGGGATTGACGCTTTCATTCACGCTCGTCGGCGTGTTCATCGCGACGCTCGGTGCCTCGATCGGGCTCGATCAGGCGATCCTGCGCAAGGGCGCAGCGCTGCTGTTGATCGCTTTCGCCCTGGCGCTGCTGGTGCCGGCGTTGCAGACGCGTTTCGCCGCGGTCACGGCGGGGCTCGGCGCGTCAGGCGACGGCGTGTTGTCGCGCCTCTCCGGCGCGGGCTGGTTCGGTCAGTTCGCGGTCGGGCTGGTGCTCGGCATCGTCTGGAGCCCGTGCGTCGGCCCCACGCTCGGCGCCGCGTCGACGCTCGCCTCGCAGGGCCGCGATCTCGGCCAGATCGCACTGCTGATGCTGCTGTTCGGCCTCGGCGCCGCGACGCCGCTGTTCGTGATCGGCACGCTCTCGCGCGAGGCACTCACGCGCATGCGCGGCCGGCTGCTCGCGTTCGGCCAGCGCGGCCGCTGGCTGCTGGGCGCCGCGCTGCTGGTCGTCGGCTTGGCGATCCTGACGGGCGGTGACAAGCGTTTCGAGACCTGGGCCGTCGAGCACTCGCCCGACTGGCTGACCGAGCTGACGACGCGGTTCTGAGCCCGGCTCAGCGCCTCTTGCCGCCGCCCAAGAGGCTGCCCAGCACGCCGCGAATGATCTCGCGGCCCATGCTCGACCCAATGCTGCGCACCGCCGAGCGGGCTGCCGTTTCGGCCAGGCCTTCGTGCTTGCCGCCGCGCGGGCCGGTGCTGCCGAACAGCACGTCTTTCAGCCCGCCGAGCAGGCCGCCGCCTTCGTTGCCCGCGGCCGACGGGCCACCGGGCAGGCTGGCGGTGCCGGTGGGTGGCAGGGCCGCGCCGGGGGGTGATGTCGACGTGATCGGTCCGGTCGAACTCGCACTGGCGCGGCCCTTGAGCTTCTCGTACGCCGAGTCGCGATCGACCGCCTTCTCGTACGCGCCCGCGACCAGCGAGCCCTCGATCAGCGCTTGGCGCTGTGCGGCCGTGATCGGCCCGATCTGGCTGCCCGGCGGGATCACGAACACGCGCTGCGTGATGCTGGGCCGCCCCTTCGCGTCGAGCAGGCTGACCAGCGCCTCGCCGACCGCCAGT
>JANXVK010000407.1 GCA_025351675.1 Rhizobacter sp. | reverse complement strand
CGAAACTCGGCCATCAGCGGCGCCGGTGCAGCCACGTAGCCGACCTTCCAACCCGTCACGTGATAGGTCTTGCCGAAGCTCGAGACCACGAAGCTGCGCTGCGCCAGTTCGGGGAATCGCGCCACGCTCTGGTGCGCCGCGCCGTCGAACACCATGTGCTCATAGACCTCGTCGGCGACGACCAGGATGTCGGTGCCGCGCAGCAACGCGGCGAGCTGATTCATGTGCGCGGCCGACCAGACCGTGGCGCTCGGGTTGTGCGGCGTGTTGATCACGATCGCGCGCGTGCGCGGCGTGATCGCGGCCTGGATCAACCCGAAGTCAGGCTCGAAGCTGCCGGGCGCCAGCGGCACGTGAACGGCTTGGCCGCCGGCCAGTTCGATGTTCGGTTCGTAGCTGTCGTAGCAGGGGTCGAGCACGATCACTTCGTCGCCCGGGTGCACGATGGCCAGGATGATCGTGATGATGGCCTGCGTCGCGCCGGCGGTGATCGTGATCTCGGTGCCCGGGTCATAGCTGTGGCCATACATCGACGCCATCTTCGCAGCGACCGCTTCGCGCAGTGCCGGCACACCGGCCATCGGCGGGTACTGGTTCAGGCCCGCGCGCATCGCGGTGTCGACGGCGTCGAGCAAACGCGGGTCGCAGTCGAAATCCGGGAAGCCCTGACCGAGGTTGACGGCGCCGTGTTCCAGCGCGAGCGCCGACATCACGGTGAAGATCGTCGTGCCGACATTCGGCAGCCGGCTGGTGATCGTGGGCGTGGGGTAGCTCGTGTTCATGCGTTGATCAGGAATCAGAGTTGATAGTCGTCGACGTCGCCGACCATCGCGCCGGTGATCAGCTTGCGGCTCAGGCGGTCCGACAGCATCTCGGCGAAGGCGTAGACGAATTCGCGCAAGTAGGCGCCGCGCTTGAACGCGATGCGCGTGACGTTGTTGCCGAACAGGTGGCCGACCGGCCGTGAGACCAGATCGCCGCCCGGCGGGTCGTCGCGCACCGCGATCTCGGCGACGATGCCCACGCCCAGACCGATGCGCACATAGGTCTTGATCACGTCGGCATCGATCGCTTCGAGCACGATGTTGGGCTTGAGGTTGCGCGTCGCGAACGCCTGGTCGACGCGCGTGCGGCCGCTGAACGACGGGTGGTACGAGACCAGCGGCAGCATCGCCAGATCTTCGAGCGAGATGCGCTCGACCTGTGCGAGCGGGTGGCCGGCCGGCATCACGACCGCATGGCGCCATTCGTAGCACGGCAGCGTGACGAGCTCGGGCGTGTCGGCCAGGGCTTCGGTCGCGATGCCGATGTCGGCGACCTCGTCGCGCACCATGCGCGCGACCTGTTCCGGCGAGCCCTGGTGCAGGCTGATGTTGACCTTCGGGAAGCGCTTGCGCAGTTGCGCCACCGGCTCGGGCAGGAAGTAGCGCGCCTGGCTGTGCGTGGTCGCGATCGACAGCGTGCCGGCATCCTGCATCGAGAACTCTTCACCGATGCGCTTCAGGTTGCCGACCTCGCGCATGATCACCTCGATGCACTTCAGCACCTGCTGGCCCGGTTCGGTGATGCGGCGCAGGCGCTTGCCGTGGCGCGCGAAGATGTCGACGCCGAGCTCGGCTTCGAGTTCGAGGATCGCCTTCGAGATGCCGGGTTGCGAGGTGAACAGCGCCTTCGCGGTCTCGGTCAGGTTCAGGTCGCGGCGCGCGGCTTCTTGTACGAAGCGGAACTGGTGCAGGTTCATGGCAGTGTTTCGTTCAGGCCGGCGACGGCAGCGCGGGCCATCGCCTCGATGACGCTGTCGACCTCGCCGATGGCGCGCTGCAGCTGCCAGCGGATGTGCGGATGCGCGGCGCTCAGTTCGGCGAGCAACTCAGGCAGGTCCTTGCGCACATGGCCGCCGGCACCGAGGAAGAGCGGGATCACGTCGACCCGCGTGCAACCCGCGCCGACCAGCATTTCGCCGGCCTCGCGCAAGCTCGGCGCCATGAATTCGAGGAAGGCGAGCTGCACCGCGAGCGCCGGTTCGCGCTCGCGCACGCGGCGGGCGACGTCCTCGAACGGTCCGGCCCAGCGCGGGTCGCGCGCACCGTGGGCGAACAACAGCATCCCCCGCGTCATCGGTACCTCACGAGCCAGCTGAACGCCGCCAACGACAGCAGCAGGTAGAGCAGGCTCGGCGCGGCTGCCACCATCCACGGCGTCCAGTCGCGCAGCAGGCCGAGGTGGCCAGCCACGTTGTTCAGCAGCACGAAGCTGATGCCCAGCATGATGCCGCCGAAGACCTTCAGGCTCACCCCGCCGGCGCGCGCGTGCAGGTACGCGAACGGCAGCGCGAGGCCGACCATCACGAGGCATGCGAACGGGTAGAGCGCGCGCTTCCAGAATTGGATCTGGTGGCTTTGCGCGGCCTGTTCGTTGTCGGAGAGGTGGACGATGTAGCGCGCCAGATCGATCGTCGACATCGAGCTCACCGGCGACACCGCGGCGGCGACCACCGCCGCCGACAGGCCGCTCTTCCAGACGACGACCGGGAGCTTCTCTTCGGGCACCTGCATGTTGCCGCCGCTGGTGCCACTGCCGCCGGCAGCCCAGCGCGTCAGCGTCACGTCATTCAGGGTCCAGGTCTGGTTCGGCTCCACCTGCGCGCTGACCGCACCGATGCGGCGCAGCAGGCGGCCATCGCCATCGAACTCGAAGATGCGGATGTCGCGCAACAAGGTCTTCGGGCCGGCCGAGCCGACATTGATCGAGTAGCTGCGCTCGCCTTCGGGCGTCGTCACATGGTCTTTCAGCCACGCGCCCGAGCGCCCCAGCTTCGTGCCGCCCTTGACCATCGCCTGCACCTGGTTGGCCTGGCGCTCGCTGAGCGGTGCGAGGTAGTCGCCAACGATGAAGGTCAGCACGCCGAACACCAGGCCGAGCGTGGTCAGCAGCGACAGCGCGCGCCACGGCCCGAGCCCGGCGGTGCGCAGGATCGTGTACTCCGACGACTGCGCCATCCGCGACAGCGTGTAGATCGTGCCGATCAGCACCGCGATCGGCGCGACCTCGTAGAAGTGCCCCGGCAGCAACAGCAGCGAGTAGAGCGTCGCCTGGATCATCGTGTAGCCGTTCTGGCCGACATCGCCGAGCTGGTCGATGAAGTCGATGAAGAACGACAGCGACAGGAACGCGGCCGCGACGAACGCGACCGCGGTCACGATGTCGACATAGAACAGGCGGCGAACGGTCTTCACGTCGGCGCCGCCGCATTCACGGCCAGGCGCGCGCGCCAGCGGCCGCGGCGGTTGCCGCTCTCGCGCCACCACAACAGACCGAGCGCGATCAGGAACGCGCCGCCGTGGGCAAGAATCAGCGCCGCACTCATACCGATCTTGCCGCCCGCGACCCATGCCTGCGACAGGTTGATGACGTTGTAATAGATCGCGAAGCTCATCAGCGCGAACAACAGGTTCCAGTTGCTCGCGCGGCGCGGGTTGGTCGCCGACAGGCCGATGCCGAGCAGCACCATGTTGGCGGCGCCGAACAGCAGGCCGAGCCGCCACACCAGCTCGCCCTGGTTGCGCGCGGTCGGTTCCAGCAGCAAGGCGAGGCTGGTGCGCGCCTTCGGCGGCAGGTTGTCCAGCCCCGAGATCACGCGCTCGCCGGCGCGCGCGCTATAGCCCTCGAAGCGCGCCAGCGTCTTGGCGCCGGTCTTCAGGTTCTCTTCGTTCTGCTGGCCGCGGCTGAGCTGCAAAAAGCGGTCGTCGCCGACCATCTCGATGGTGCCGCTGCGCGCCGAGGTGACCGATTCCGAATCGGACTTCGAGCTCAGGATGAACACATTGCGGCCGGTGCGGCTGTCGGCCGCATCGCGCTCGATGAAGAACACGCGCGTGCCGTCGTTCGAGGTCTGAAACTGGCCGGGCGTGACGCGCGACAGGTCGGAACGGCGCTCGAAGCGCTCTTTCAGCTCGACGCCGCGCAGGTTCTGCCACGGCCAGACGAACAGCGCGAGCACGCCGATCACCAGCAGCACCGGCCAGCACACGCGCAGCACCGGGCGCACGAAGCGCGTCAGGCCGACGCCGCTGGCGAACCAGATCGTCATCTCGCTCTCGCGGTACATGCGCGAGAGCGTGGCGACGACCGCGATGAACAGCGACAGCGCCAACATCGTCGGCAGGTGGCCGAGCGCGACATAGCCGAGCAGCAGGATCACGTCTTGCGGCGCAACCTGCCCGCCCGCGGCC
>JANXVK010000376.1 GCA_025351675.1 Rhizobacter sp. | reverse complement strand
TGCCGCGGTCGAGATCGAGCCGGGCTTGGGCACGCCCTGAGCGAGGCTTGCGAGTGGGCCGTGTGACCAGCTGAAACACAATCCCCTGAACCGATCCGGTATTGCATTCCACGCGAATTCCGGAATGCTGGGACAATCGAGGGGTTGCCCGTGATTGGCGTCAAGCTCCACGGTCGTCCGCCCTTCTCTTTTCAGGACCGCCAATGGCCACCCGTCGTCCCACCTCCCCCGCCGCTTCAGACACCACGCAAAAACTGCGTCAGACCCAGGCCGAATACGTCGCCGCCCGCCCGGCCGGCGAGCCTGGCGTCAAGCCGATGATGTCGAGCTCGAAGATGTACGTCTGCCGCCGCTGCCAAGCCAACTTCAAGACCGGGGATGGCAAGCCCGACGCGCGCTTGCCGGGTCTCGGCAAGTGCAACAAGTGCCTCGCCGCGGCGACGGCCGCACTCGCCGCCTGACCTGACGTAACCCGCCGCGCGCCCTGCGCGGCGTCTTCCAGTGGGGCGCGGCAGCGCCCGCTAATGGCCCGCAGCAAGCCTGCGGCCCATGCGTGCGAGCACATGCTTGGCCATGCCGTGCGCCAGTTCGTGCTCACCCATGAAAACCTTGCCGACATGCTCGGCTTCCAGCAGCTTCGCCTCGTCTTCGTTGTGGCTGCGCACGACGACTTCGATGCCCGGGTTCAGTGCCCGCGCCACCCCCGCCATCTTGCGCACGCCGAGCGCGTCGGGCGTGGCGATCACGAGCATCGCGGCTTGGGTGATGTGCGCCTGGATCAGCACCGCAGGCTCGGTGGCGTCGCCGCTCACCGCCGGTATGCCTTGCGCGCGCAGCTTCTCGACGAACTCGCGGTTCTGCTCGGCGACGACGAACGGGATGCGCTGGGCGGTCAGTTCCTGCGCGATGCGCTTGCCGACGCGGCCGTAGCCGACCAGCACGACCTGACCGGTGAGCAGCGTCTCGTCAGTGCTCGTCGGCAGCTCGGCGGGCGAGTCGTCGGGCTGCCCCAGCCGCCCTGCCAATGCCGAGCGCTTGCGCAGCCAAGTCTGCGTCGGCTCGATCGCGCTGAAGAGCAATGAATTGAGCGCGATCGAGATCAGCGCACCGGCCAAGATCAGGCTCTGCCCCTCGACCGGCAGCAGCTTCAGCGCGACGCCCAAGCCCGCGAGGATGAACGAGAACTCTCCTATCTGCGCCAAGCTCGCAGCGACGATCAGCGCGCTGTTCAGCGGGTAGCGGAACGCGATTACCAGCACCACCGCCGCGATCGTCTTGCCGACCATGATGATCGCGACGACCGCGAGCACGCGCAGCGGCTCGTCGAGCAGCACGCGCGGGTCGAACAGCATGCCGACCGAGACGAAGAACAGCACCGAGAACGCGTCGCGCAGCGGCAGCGATTCTTCGGCCGCGCGGTGGCTGAACTCCGACTCGCGCATCATCATCCCGGCAAAGAAGGCGCCGAGCGCGAACGACACGTCGAACAGCTTGGCGGAGCCGTACGCGACACTGACCGCACCCGCGATCACGCACAGCGTGAACAGCTCGCGCGAGCCGGTGCGCGCGACCAGCCACAGCAGTTTCGGAAACACGCGCCGGCCGACCACCAGCATCAGCGCGATGAACGCACCGACCTTCGCGAGCGTGATGCCCAGCGTGGCCCAGATGTTCTGATCCGGCGCGGCGCTCTCTGCGCCACTGCCGCCGAGCAGCGGCGCGACGGCCGGCAGCAGCACCAGCACGAGCACCATCACCAGGTCTTCGACGATCAGCCAGCCGACTGCGATCTGACCGTTGACCGATTCGAGCACGCCGCGCGATTCGAGTGCGCGCAGCAACACGACCGTGCTCGCGACCGAGAGCGCGAGGCCGAAGACGATCGAGGCGCCGAGGCTCCAACCCCAAAAAGTCGCCGTCGCCATGCCCAGCGCGGTCGCGACCGCGATCTGCAGGAGGGCACCGGGAATCGCAATGCGCTTGACCGCGAGCAAGTCCTTCAACGAGAAATGCAGCCCGACCCCGAGCATCAGCAGCATCACACCGATTTCGGCGAGTTGGCCGGCGAGGTCGACATCGGCGACGAAGCCCGGCGTCGCCGGCCCGATCAGGATGCCGGCGAACAGGTAGCCAACCAAAGGCGGTACCTTCAGACGCGCGGCGATGTAGCCGAAGATCAGCGCCAAGCCGAATCCCGCGGCAATCGTGGAGATCAGGCTGACGTTGTGGGGCATCGGAGATGGCTTTCTGACCGGGTTTGAGAATGTGCGCAGAGTCTAAATGCAGCCTCCGTGGGTCGCCGGGCGAAGCCATCAGAGCGCGGGGCCGTGGGCGGCCCGGCGGGTACAGCGCGCTCAGCAGGTGAGCAACGGCGCCTGCTTGCGGATCACGTCCTGCGCCTTGCTCATCGCATAGGCCAGTGCCGCATCGGCCGAGGGCCAGCGGTGGCCGCAAGCCAGGCTCTCGTCGCGCAGAATCTCGCGCGCCGGGCCGCCCTGCTCGCGCCGGACGATCAGCGCGGCGATGTAACCGTCGCCCTGCGGGCCTTCGAGTGCGCCTGTGAAGACGCGGTAGTCGCCAATCTTGCGTTCGTCGAAGTGCATGTGATCCGCTCCAGCCAGCGTCCCATCGCCGGCCATGATGCGGATCATCGACACATAGGCCGTGGCGCGGTATCCACCAGAAGGGGGACAGGCCACAGCGCGATCCGACGCACCGCGACTTCAAGAGACGCTGCCGATGCCGGTTCAACGACGGTCCGCACGTCAACATGATCAATCGGGCGATCACTCGCCTCGTCGGCGCCTGCCGCGTGATGCAGGACAGTTCGCGGTTCGCGGTTCGCGGTTCGCGGTCCATAGTGATCTTGCCCCTGCATTTTCGGACATTCAGGTGCTCGATTCCTACATCCGCCGGTACAACGAGAAGCGAATCAAGATCTCTCTTGGCTCTCTCAGCCCGTTCGAATACCGAGAGAGCCTCGGCATCTCGGCATAACCCAGTCCAAGATTTTGGCCGCACCCCCTGCTGGTCAATTTTCGGCCGGCGTCAACAAGCTCGGCCTTGATGCGCCAAATGGGCTCGTAGTTGCGGACCTCTCCGCGAGTGCGCTGCCGGGTCGCCTCCGCGTCGATACCCCAGCCCCGCAGCTTCTCGGCGAATGTCTCCCGCCAGCGCTGCAGGTCCGCCTTGCGCGGATTGAGACGCTTGCCCTCGCGTGACTCCGCGCGCACGCTGATGTGCACGTGCGGGTTCGCCTGATGGTCATGCAAGACCATCACGTAGCGGTGGCCGGCAAGTTCGGTCTGAGCAAACTCCCGCGCGGCACGTTGAACAATCGACGGATCGATACCACTCTTCATCGACAGCATGATGTTGAACGCCTCGCGGCGATGGCTCGTCTCGTCGATGAACGAACCCCCGTAGCGCCATTGCTCGGCCAGGTCGTTCAGCGCCTCCCTGCCTTCGCGGACCACGCCCCGGTCATCCTCGAACTCGAGTTCGCCTCGTCGGCTGATGTATCGCAGGTGCGCGCCAATCGCCGCCATGCCCCTGCCGCCTCCAGTGACCTTGACCATCACTTGCGCGGCCCGACGAACCACCGTCGCGTTGATGCGCTGTCGGATCTCGGCGGCCCGATGGCGCTGCCCGCCCGACAGTCGAGGGCTCGATGTCGATCTGCCCCTGCGGTTGCCGGGATAGAAGAGTCGATCGCCCCACTGGACCAAGATCCCGTCGATCTCAGTCGCCATCGCGTTCCTTTGCCGCCGCGTCCACTCGAGGATCCAGAACGGCTCGCGCGGGCCGAAGCTCGGCGACGACGCGGGACGCCAAGCGAAGATGCTCGCGCACGTCATCCGTCAGCGGCTTGAGCAATTGCTCGACCAATGGACCGCTGGACGACGCGTCGTGCCTGAGAACGCGGATCAATTCGTTGAGGTCCGCCGAAACTGTCGCGAGCCGATCCGCGGATGACCCCAACGTCACGACGACATCGAGCGACGGCGTCGGCGATCCCGCGATCAAGCGCGCGACATAGGCCGTTTGCGACAACCCGCATTCACGAGCACCTGTCGTGAGCAACTCAGCGAGATCCGCACTGATTCGAAAGCCCAGCTTGACGAGTCGCGTGCCGATCGCCGGCGAGCCGACGACAGGCGGGGTCGCGTTGTCCAGGGTTGGCCTTTCAGGGTCAGAAGCCGGTCCCTTCGGCCAGAACATCATTTGAGGTTCCATAGGGGCATCCGCTCATCGCCAGGCCTGAGGACGGGCCTCGTTCCACTCACGAACATCGTGCTGGCGCCAGCCCACTGAACG
>JANXVK010000371.1 GCA_025351675.1 Rhizobacter sp. | reverse complement strand
CTTCGCATCGCCGAGATAAACACACACCTCCGCCACCAGCGTGACGATGGTCATCGTCGCGCCGTCAGTGGGCGGCAGCGAAGCCCGATGCCACGCGAGGCTATCGAATTCGGCTTGGCATAACTCGCGCATGTCCAGCTCGGCGTACAGCAGCGCCAGCCCGGGATGCCAATGGTTGGCTCGTGGCGCCTCGCGAACGAACTGCTCGAGCATCGGCACTGCTTCCCGCAGTCGGCCCTGCTCGCGGCGAACACCGAACATCAGCATGCCGTAAGCACCGATGGCCTGGTCCTCGCCGACCCGGCGCCCGGCTTCCAGTGCGCGCGCTGCCGAGGTCTCGGCGTCGTCGAAACGACCTTCGCCGACGGCGATCAACACCTCGAACTGCCGGCAGACTGACACCCAGTAGTACGCGCGCCGCCGCTCGGCTAAGCGCATGCCCTGCTGCAGTATCCGTCTCAGACCGGTCATGTCCCCCGCGCGCAGCAGGTCACAGAGGTAGAACGGCAGGAGATTGACGATGCGTTCCGGCAGATCCAGATCGTCGGCGATCGCCCAGGCCTCGTTGGCGGCGGCGATGCGCTGCTGCAGCAGCTCCGGCCAGTAGCCGGCTGTGGCGACAGAGGCCAGTGCCGCAAAAAGGCTGCGCATGTCATCGATCTGGCGGGCCAGCGTCACCGCGCGGCGGTGAGCTTCCATGGCTTCATCGACACAATCGCAATAGACGTAGGCCACGCACAGCCGACTCAACAACTCCACCCGGACCGCATCATCGCCCTGGTGCAGCGCGATAGCCTCCAGCAACATCGCCACCGCGGCCTCGCCCGACACGCCGGCCTGCATGCTGCTGGTGGAAAAGCCGATAGCCGCCTTGGCGAACTGCGCTGTCATGCCGCCTTCGCGCGCCAGATCGGCGGCCTGCTGATTCAAGGCCTGCGCCGTCTCAGGGCCGCCAGCCCAGGTTTGCGCATCGGCAAGCGCAAGCAGCACACCGCATCGCTGGCTCAATTCAGCAGGAAAGTGGCGCTGTAGCAGCTGCAACACTAATTGGTACAGGCGGGCGGACTCCTCGAACGCCAACAACTGCCCCGCGTGCGCGGCAGCGCGCTTCGCGTAATCCAAGGCCTTGCCCGCGGCTGCACCCGGCCCAGCCTCGCTGAAGTGGTAGGCCAATTGCGGCCAGATGGCGGAGTGGTCGGCGCCATGCTGTCGCTCGATCATCTCGCCGATGCGAAGGTGCAGTCGCGAGCGGCGCAGGCCAAGCATCTCGTCGTACAGGGTTTCGCGGATCAGCGCGTGAGCAAAGCGGAATTGTTGCGTCTCGGGCACCACCTCGATCAGGTGTTCGTTCAGCGCCTCTTCTAGCGCCTCCAGCAATTCGTCCTCCGTCTTGTCGGCCTCAAGCTGAACCAATAGGTTCAAATCGAAATTGCGGCCGATGCAGGCCGCGATCGACAGGTACCTCGCGGCCGGCGCCGACAGCCGATTCAGGCGTTTGCCGATGACCTCGCGCACGCCGGTCGGGATTCTCGTCAGCAACTGCGCCCAGTCACTGCCCGCATCGAAGGCCTGCGGCGTGCGCGCATCGATCATGTAGCGCAGCGTTTCTTCGAGAAACAGTGGGTGCCCCTCGGTGCGGGCATGCAGCGCGGTGACGAAGTTGGTGCTGGCGACGCTGCCGCTGGCCGCGACCATCAGTTCCTCGGTTTCGCGCATGCTCAGGCCGGCCAGTTCGATGCGCTGGCACACCGAGGAACGGGCCAGATCGGACAAGGTCTCGAACAGCGGATGCTGGCGCGACAGTTCGGTGTCGCGGTAGGTACCCACGACCAGCAGCGCGCTGTCTTCCAACTCGGCGGCCAGGAAGCTGAACAGCCGCAACGAGGTGGCGTCGGCCCAGTGCAAGTCTTCGAAGATCAGCAGCAGCGGTGCGCGCTGCGCAGCGCGCCGCCAGAACGCGGCGATCGCGTCGAACAGGCGAAAGCGCGACTCCGCCGAATCGCCGGCGGGTGTGGCTGCTGCGGGACGCAGCTTGAAATGCTCGGCCACCTCCGGCACGATGCCGGCGATCTCGCCCAGCCCTGAGCCGAAGGTCTTCGCCGGATCGGCGTCGGCGCCGCTGCGCAAGTAGCTGCGAATCAACTGCCGCCACGGCCAGTAGGCCGGAGCGCCCGCTTCTTCGAGGCAGCGGCCCCATAGCACTTGTGTGCCACCTTGTTCCGCTTGCAGCGCGAGTTGCTGCGTCAGCCGTGTCTTGCCCATGCCGCCAGAGCCCGCCAGCAGCACGACCCGCCCGAAACCCTTTCGCGCGCCTTGCAACGCCTTTGTCAGTTGCGC
Source organism: Rhizobacter sp. (assembly GCA_025351675.1). Taxonomy (GTDB): domain Bacteria; phylum Pseudomonadota; class Gammaproteobacteria; order Burkholderiales; family Burkholderiaceae_C; genus LMDS01. The sequence continues at coordinate 335 of JANXVK010000371.1, read as the reverse complement.
CAACTCCGGCTTGCGCCCGACGAAATGGCCGGCCGGTCGCGGGCTCGCGCGGGGAGATGGCGTGCCGCTTTCGGGTCTTGCGGCCGGCACAACCGCTGGCGGCGGCTCGGCCGCGTCAGACGCCGCTGCGGGTGGCAGCTCAACGGCAGAGTCATCGCCCCAGCAGAGGGCAAAGGCGCGAATGGGCCGAGCCATGTTCTTCAGCCCCTGGAGGCCCTTGTCGGCAAAGCTTGCGCTTACACGGCCGTTGACCACTCCACGAACGGCGTCAGAGACCACGATTCCGCCCGGCTCGGCCACGCCTTCGAGTCGAGCCGCAACGTTCACGCCGTCGC